>JAEMGR010000022.1 GCA_016458225.1 Myxococcaceae bacterium JPH2
GGGGGCTCCGTGAGGACCTGCTCTCCGTGACGGTGGACGGCGCGAGCGTGCCGTACCAAGGGCGGCGCTATCACTGGGCTCCGCCCCGTGAGACGGACTTCCTGCGCTTGGAGCCGGGCGAGCAGGTGTCGAACGCCGTGGATGTCGGCGCGGTCTATGACCTGTCCCGCTCGGGCCGCTACCGCCTGCGCTACCAGGCCCAGGCCGCCATGTCCGCGGAGGTCGCGGCCCTTCGCTCCGAGGACCTGGAGGTGGACATCGCGGGACGTCCCTTCGTGCCGCCCTGGCGTGAGGCTCCTGGCATCGTCTCCTCTCAGGCGCTCACCACCAGCCGCTGCGTGGAGCCGACGCATCCCGCGGCCACGCTCAACGCGGCGTTCTCCGCGGCGCGCGACATGGCGGCGGACAGCGTTCAGTACTTCACGGCCTTCATTCCCCCCTCGCGCTACACGACCTGGTTCGGAACCAGCACGTCCGCTCGGATCGCGACGGTGAAGAGCCACTTCGTGGCCATCTCGAATGCCTTGGCGACGCAGTCCGTGGTCATCGACTGCAGTTGCACCGACCCGGACACTTATAGCTACGTCTATCCGGACAACCCGTATCGCATCTTCGTGTGCGGCCTCTTCTGGTCCGCGCCGACGACTGGCACGGATTCCAAGGGGGGATTGCTCATCCACGAGATGAGCCACTTCACCATCCTCGGAGGGACCGACGATTGGGCATTCGGACAGGCCGCATGCAAGGCCTTGGCGGCGTCCAACCCCGCCAAGGCCATCGACAACGCGGACTGCCACGAGTACTTCGCGGAGGCCCGCTCTCAGTAGCGCCGCGCGGTGATGGGCGCGCTCACGGGTCGAATCGGAACGTGGTCTCGGTGATGGAGGCCCGCGTTCCGAAGCGCTGACAGAACGCGGTCAGCGCCGCATAGGGCGCCGTGGACAGGACACTGCGGAACTCCAGATGCATCACCAGACAGTAGAGCGAGACCTCCAGGAAGCTCAGGTCTCGCTCGGGTGGCAGCGCGGCGAGCGCCGCGGGCGTGTGCTCCTCCAGCCACGCCATCATGTTGAGCAGGGATTGGCGCTGCTTGGCGGGATGGGTTCCGCCCTCGGTCGCGCCTCCGGCCTTGGCCATCACCAGCGACACCTCGGTGGACATGGCCTGGAGGACCAGCTCCTGCGCGTTGGCGAGCACGGGCTCAGAGAGGTCCTCGGGCCAGACCACGCGCGGCGGCGTGCTCGCGCGGCGGCACAACTCACGGCAGATGTTGAGCGCGCCAAACCAGGTGCCGTGCGAAGTCTTCAGCGTGGGGATGCGCAGGGCGGGATTGCCGCCGTAGTCATTCACGTCCGAGGACATCAGGTCTCGCACCACATGGAGGGTGTGCGCGGTGCGTGTCTCCGCGGCGAAGATGCGAACGATGCGCGTGAAGTGGGAGCTGGAGCGGCCCATGAGGGTGGGCACCGCGGTGTCCGGGGATTGGAGCGTCATGGCGTGTCGGTCCTGAGGTTCAGCGAGCGGAAGGGCGGGGAGGGGGCAGACACTCGCCGGTGGTGTAGGGCCGCGTGCGGACGCACCAGGCCGGGCGGCCTTCGTCGGTCCATGAGACCTCGATGTCCGCGGCGTCGCCATCGGGCAGGGCTCCCGGCCAGTCCTCCACCCGCTGGAGTCCCCGGGCCTCGCTCCAGTGGTACAGCCCCACCGGGGCCCCTGGCTTCGCGCTGGCCAGCACGAGCGCGAGCGTGTGCTGGGGGCCGCAGGAGAGCTTCGCCACGTTGCGCTCGCCCGCGTAGACGATGGTGGAGCGCAGGGCCTCGCCGTGCTCCAGCCAGTAGAACTCCAGCTCGGAGTTCGAGTCCTCGGTGAGGGGGGTACGGAGCAGGAACGCGGTCTCGTCGCACCAGGGCTCCATCCAGCGGCGGCCGGGCAGGGACTGCGCGGCGCCCGTGCGCGTGTCCACGAGGAGCAGCTCCCCGGTCCGCTTCTGCACGCGCACGCGCTCGGCGCGAGGGCTGGCGGAAATCTCGCGGATGCCCGTGATGCGCGCGGAGCCCGCGACCAACGTTCCGTCCTCGCCGCAGGAGGTGTTCTCCCAGTCAGCCCAGTCGCATGTGCGCTGAGAGAGATAGGTCGCGGGACCGACGACGATGGTTCGTTGGGATTCGTGGCGGCGGCATCCTCCCACCGCGAGGACTCCGCACGACGCGAGGGCCACGAGCCTCAAGGACGAACGCCATCGCTCGGTGAGATGCATGCGCGGCAGTCTAGGGGGGAGGCGGCGTGAAAGTCAGGGCCGGGTCATCTCGACCCGCGTCCAGGCCCGGGCTCATCGCATGGGCGAGACACGAAGCGTGGCGCGGGTGCGGCGTGCCCGAGGCGTCTCGCCGGTCTCTCGGCGGAAGACGCGGCGGAAGGCCGCAGGGTCCGCGTAGCCGACCTGGGCCGCGACGTCGTCCACCGCGCGCTGCGTGGTCTCCAGCAGGTGCACTGCCTGGGCGATGCGCAGGCGCTGCGCGAAGTGCTGGGGCGTGGTGCCCAGCGCGGAGCTGATCCTCCGCGCGAGCGTGCGCGGAGACGTGGCCGTGGCCCGCGCCATGTCGTGGACCGTCACCTGTCGCGCCAGGTTGGACGTGACGAAGGACTCGAGCTGGCGCACCACCGGGTCCGCGCTGCGCAGGTGCTCCAGCACCATGTAATGCGACTGCGACGCGCGCTCGTCCAGGACGAGGTATCGGGCCACCATGTGCGCGAGCGAGGGGCTCACCCGTCGAGCCAGGAGCGCGAGCAGGAGGTCGGAGTGCGCGAACGCCGAGCCCGCGGTGTGCACGCCGCCGGACTCGACCACCATGCGGTCCGTGCGCAGCGTCACGTGAGGGAAGCGCTGGGTGAACGTGGAGCCCAGCCACCACGTCGTCGTCGCCTGCTGTCCATCGAGCACGCCCGCGGCGCCCAGGACGAAGGTCGCCGAGCAGGACGCCGCGACGCGCACCCCTTTCGCCGCGGCGCGCGCGACGGACTCGACTCCGCGCACGATGTCGGGCCGCTCCAGCGCGGCGGTGATGGCCCGTGGGGTCGCCATCCCCAAGCCCGGCAGCACGAGCACGTCATCCGAGTCCAGCGTGCGCGGACCGAGCGCGCCATCCACCTCCAGCACTCGCTTCGTCGCCGTTCGGACCGGCTTGCCATCCACGGACACCAGCCGATGCCGGGGCGCCTGTCGGCCCTTGGGCAAGGCCACGAGCCCCGCGCGGGTGATGCGCGCCGCGGCGTCGAGGATGTCGAGCGCGACGCCCACCGGACCATCGGCGACGCCGTCGAAGACGAGCTGCGTGAGGGTTCCGCCCATGTGGCAAGAATAGACCGAACAATGGCATTCCCGCCACTTGGCCAGATTGCGCCGTATGGCCACCATGGCGTGCATGACCGACGCGATGCGAGATGATCCACTCGATGACTTCGAGCGCCGTTCCATCACCCTGGAGGGCGCGACCCGGAATGTCTACGTCATGGGGACCGGGCCCGCGGTGATTGTCATGGCCGAGATGCCCGGCATCAGCCCCCATGTCGCGCGCTTCAGCCGCTGGGTGCGGGACGCGGGCTTCACCGTGTACATGCCGTCACTCTTCGGAAAGGACGGGGCCTATCCCCAGGCGGAGGAGGGCCTGGCGGTGATGCAGCGCGCCTGTGTCAGCGCCGAGTTCCGCGCCCTCGCGTCGAACGTGTCGAGCCCGGTGACGAAGTGGCTCCGCGCGCTCGCGGCCCACGCGCATGCGGAGTGCGGCGGGCCGGGCGTGGGGGCCATCGGGATGTGCTTCACCGGCAACTTCGCGCTCACCATGATGCTCGATGCCTCGATGCTCGCCCCAGTGTTGTGTCAGCCCGCGCTGCCGATGAATGACCCGGGCGCGCTGGAGATTTCGCCCGAGGACCTGGCGACGGTGCGCTCGCGGCTCGAGCGCGAGAACCTGACGGTCCTCGGCTATCGCTTCGCGGGAGATCGCTTCTGCACGGCGCAGCGGTTCGCGGCGTACTCCGAGGCGCTCGGTGAGCGCTTCGTCGCGCGAGTGCTCCCGGATGAGGCCGCCCATCCCGAGCCGCCGCCCTTCTTCGCGCGGGTCGTGAAGAGTCCCCACAGCGTCGTCACCGCTCACCTGGTGGATGCGGCCGGTCAGCCCACCGTCGCCGCGCGGGATGAAATCCTCGCGTTCTTCGCCTCTCGGCTGAATCCCTGAGCGCCCGTCACCCATCGGCGCTGCGCGAGCCCCCAACGGATTCCCAGGCGCCTGCTCAAGCCGCCTGCCCGGAGCCCGTTGCGGGGCACCTGATGACTACCTTCAGGAGCGGGTTGAGCCCGTACGGTCCTTGAGCGCTGGGCGCGAGCGCCGTCTGGGTAAGAAGGGGGCGCGGATGCGTGGGCGACACCTGGGGTCTTCCCTGCTGGGGGCCGTCGCGGTGCTGGTCCTGGGGGCGGGATGCGGTGGCCCGTCGTCGGGTCAGCGAAGGGAAGAGCAAGAGGTGGCCGCGATGTACACGCTGCCGGAGCCACTGGGTGAGCACGAGGGAACGTGGCTGGCCTGGCCTCACTCCTTCGAGTTCGGGGTGGACTATCGCGATGGGCTCGACCCGAGCTGGGTGGCCATGACGCGCGCCTTGGTGACCAGCGAGAACGTCCATGTGCTCGCCCATGACGCGGGGGAGGTCCGTCGCATCCAGTCGCTCCTGACCGCCCAGGGGGTGCCGCTCGAGCGGGTCGATTTCACGACCCATGGTTTCGAGGATGTGTGGATCCGGGACTTCGGCCCCATCTATGTGCGTGACGCCGCGGGCAAGCCCACCATCGAGGGCTGGGGCTTCAACGGCTGGGGCGAGAAGCAGCCCTTCGCGCGCAGCGCCGAGGTGCCGAAGGCGATTGCCGAGAAGCAGGCGTTGCCCTACGTCGACTTGCAGCGCGACATCGTGAATGAGGGCGGGGCCGTCGAGGTTGACGCGCACGGAACCCTCATGGCGACCCGGAGCTCGACGCTGAATGCGAACCGCAACCCGGGAATGACCCAGGAGCAGATGGAGGGCTTCTTCCGGAAGTACCTCGGCGTGACGCGCTTCATCTGGCTGGATGGCGTCGCGGGGCTCGACATCACGGACATGCACATCGACGGGTTCGCCGTCTTCGCTCGCGACAACACCCTCGTCACGATGAGCGATGACGACCTCGCGGAGTGGGGCGTGCCAGACCAGGACATCGACACCCTTCATGCCGCGACGAGCGCCTCGGGCCAGCCGTACACGCTCGTGACGCTGCCCCTCACCGCGAAGGACGTGACGACCACGTGGGGAAAGCAGCTCGGGTACAAAGGGTCCTACGTGAACTACTACGTGGCCAACTCGGTGGTGTTGGTGCCGAACTACGCGGACGCCAATGACGGTGTCGCCAATGCCATCATCCAGAAGCTGTTCCCGGACAAGAAGGTCGTCGGCATCGACGTGCGAAACCTCTATGCCGAGGGCGGCATGGTGCATTGCGTGACGCAGCCTCAGCCTCGGTAGCGCTTCGCGCGTTCAACCGACGCTGAGCGGTGTGCCTTGTCTCGGTCGGTGTAGGCTGGCGGGCTGGCACGGGCCGAAGGTGGCTCGGGTCCATCTCCCCAGCAGTTCATCCGAGTCGAGGCATCCGTGACGACCGAGCAGGTGCGCAAGGCACGCCAGAAGTTGGTCCTGGACCACTTTCGTGACGAGGTGAGGCAGAACTGGGACGACGTCCTGTCCACCTTTCCGCATCCCCACTACGAGCTGGTCGCGACCCTGACCGTCCATGACGGGCATGAGAAGGTTCGGGACTACTACCGCGCCACCCGCGTGGCGTTCCCGGATCAGCACCACGAAATCATCGCGCTCCGGCACAGCGACGACGCGGTCATCGTGGAGTTCTGGCTGATGGGTACGCACCTGGGCCCGCTGGGCGCCATCCCTCCCACCGGCAGCACGTTCCGGGTGCGGATGACCGCGTACTTCATCTTCGACGCGGCGGAGACCCTGGTCTGCGAGCGCGTCTATTTCGACTCGCTCAGCATGCTCAAGCAGCTCGTGGGGGGACTCGACATGAAGAACCCCAAGAACTGGGTCCTCGCGGCCCGGTGCCTCAAGGGGCTCTTGTCCATGTCTGGCGAAGGCCCCGCCGAGTCGCTGCTGCGAACGAGCCCGCCCACGTTCGAGGACTGAGCGGGGGCGCGGCGACAGGCGGGGCGCTCGTCACTTGGGATACGACTCCGACGCGGCCTCCTTGCGCGCGCGCTCCGTATCCGCTCGCTGCTTTCGTTCATGGTCCCACCGCGCGCGGTCGTCGATGTCCTGCTGCTGCTGCGCGGGAAACTCCGTGATGATCAGCGGAGCGAGCTGCTCGAGCGTCTGCTTGAGCTGCGGGAACGACACCTCGTCCTTCACCACGAGGACCTTCCACGGGTCCGACGTGCTGCTGCGTTTCAGGTCGAACGCGATGTGGCCCGAGGGCCGCATCTCGGGCGGGACGCGGACGTAGACCGACCTGCGTGTCGTGTCGAACCCGCAGGGAGTGACTGTCACGCTCGTGTAGGAATACTGGCTGTGGCGTCGGCTGTGCGGCCCATACTCGAGCTCACACGCATTCAACGGCCGGAGCTGCTCCTGGAACGACGCCAGCTCCGCCAGGTCTCCCACGTTCGTGGTGCGCAAGAAGCCCATCGGCGAGAGCCCGATCGCCAGGCCGAGGGTGATTGCCCCGGTCGCGCTGATGACTCCGAAGCCAATCAGGGCGCGCAGGAGCCCGGAGACGCGGGGCGGGGGAGGAGTCGGTGATGACATGGTGCGCCGACCCTAGTGGAGCTGCTCCCACCCGAACAATCCGCTCGTTTTCGAGGGTGGGTGAATTCCAGTTTTATATGGTAATTTTGACTTAGTGGACTTTTCTTGTTTTCTGTTCTAAGGATTCGAGAGTCCACTTTGGCGATCCCGCGCCGAAGGGACTGGATCCGCTTCAGGACAAGAGGAAGACACGCATGTTCAAGAGAGCAGCGGTGCTCGCGGTGAGCTGTGGTGCGCTTTTGGCCGGTTGTGGCACGGACGTGGCGCAGGAGAACCAGGAGATTGTTGCGAACCTGGCCAAGGCTGGCTTCCCGTCGGACGACATCACGGTGGTGGATGGCGCGGTCTACGTGGGTGGTGACGCGCATGTGACGCTCGAGGCGTCTCGCGAGATGCTGCAGGCCGGCACGGACAGCCAGGAGCAGTATCGGACCACCAACCTGGTGAGCAGCTCCAAGACGAAGATCTGCGTCAACCCCACGACCGCGTTCGCGAACATCGGTCTGTTCAGCACCGGCCTCAATCAAGCCATCAGCAAGTACAACGCGCTGGGGCTCACGTTCCAGTTGGCGCGCGGCCCCACCACGGGTTGCAGCGCGAACATCACGGCCCAGACCACGACGGGCGTGGGCGGCTCCTCCGGCTTCCCGTCCGGTGGCAACCCCTACGGCGCCATCAACATCGGCACCGGCCTGACGAGCTACAGCCAGGGCGTGAGCACGCACGTCATCATGCACGAGATTGGCCACACCATCGGCTTCCGCCACTCGGACTACTACAACCGCGCCATCAGCTGTGGCGGCACGGCGACCAACGAGGGCACCGCGGGCGTGGGCGCCGTCCTCATCAATGGCACGCCGGCCACCGCCACGGTGGGCGGCTCGGTGATGAACTCCTGCTTCCGGAGCAGCGAGACGGGGAATTGGACCGGCACGGACGTCACCGCGCTGACCACCCTGTACTGAGTCATGGTTGCCTGGCCCCCCAGTTCCCTGTTGGCACTGAGGGGGCCTCTCCTCGTGGGCGTCGCGTGTCTGGGCATCCTGGCCTGTGGTCACGCGGAGCCCGAGGAGCCCGCCGTCTGTTCGGAGGAGCCGCGCGCCGAAGTGAGCAGTCAATGGCAGTGCGGCCCCACCCTCGACTTCACGCCCGTCAATCATTACGAGGGCGAGTTCGCGGACGTGGTGCAGGAGCGCGAGGACGCGGTCGTCTTGATTGATGGCCGCTGTACCGGGACGCTCATCGCCGCCGAGGCGGGTCCCGTGGTGTTGACCGCGGGGCACTGCGCGGGGCTCGGAGACACGACGTTTCTGGTCTTCAACTTCGAGGATGACCCCGACGGCGACGCGTTGATGACGAATGGAACCGTCATCGAGCAATCGTCCGAGCCGGACTACGCGCTCATCCTGCCGGACACGCTGCCCGCGGCCATTCCGACTCCCCTGACGACGCGCATCACCGAAGCGCTGGCCATCATCCAGCACCCGCGCGGCATGAAGAAGGTCATCGCCGAGGGCCGATTCCTCGGCGCGTGTCATCGCCAGCTCTATTACGGGGACCTGGACACGTTGGTCGGCAGCTCGGGCGCGAGCGTCCTCAACCGGCAGGGGTATGTGCTGGGCGTCCACACCGACGGCGACTGCGACGAGAAGGGCCATGGCTCCAATCGGGGCTGGAGCGCGGAGTCCATCGTCGAGGCCTCGCCCTACCTCGTGCCCGGCGACCTCGCCGATCGCTGACGTCTCCCTGGCTTCATGATGAATCAGGCAACACATGCATTTGGTTGAATCGCGGTGAAATTGACTTTCAAGTCAACGCCTGGATAGCGTGCGCGCGCCCCCCTTGCTGGAGGAGTGCATGTCCACGTTGCGAGCCTTTGCCGCATGTGTCGCTGTGTCGTTGTGGGCCCTGGCCACCCCCGCCTCGGCCGCCTCGTCCTTCCGAACCCTGTCTGTCACCACCCGGGATGGCGTGGCGTTGCAAGGAAATGTCTTCACGCCGGACACGGCGGGACTGCATCCGGTCATCCTGTTCGTGACGAGTTGGGCGGTGCCCAACCTGGAGTACCTGGCGCAGGCGCAGCAGCTCGCGGACGCGGGCTACGTGGTGGCGTCGTATACGCCGCGCGGTTTCTACACGTCCGGTGGCTCCATCGACACGGCGGGCCCCAAAGACATCGCTGACTTGTCGGAGGTCATTGACTGGGTGGTCGCCAACACGCCCGCGGATGCTACGCGCATCGGCGCGGCGGGCGTCTCGTATGGCGCGGGGCTGACCTTGATTGGCTCCGCGTTCGACTCGCGCATCCGCGCCGTGGCCGCGCTGAGCGCTTGGACGGACCTCACGTATTCGCTGTTCGCGAACCAGACGCGCCATCTGCAGAGCGCCGGGTTGTTGTGGCTGTCGGCGGAGCTGACGGGACGGCCCTCGGCGGAGATGCGCCAGGTGCTGACGGACTTCTTCGCCAACGAGAACCTGGATGGAGTCGTCGCGTATGCCCAGGTGCGTGGCGCCGCGACCTATCTGCCGCGCATCAATGCCAACCGTCCCGCCATCCTCATCGAGAATGCGTACGGCGACAGCTTCTTCGCGCCGAACCAGCTCGGTGACTTCTTCACCCAGCTCACCGGCCCGAAGCGGCTGGAGCTGCGCCCGGGGGACCACGCCATCCCCGAGCTGACCGGCATCCTGGGGCTGCCCAATGACGCGTGGCTGAGCCTGCGCCGCTGGTTCGACCAGTACCTGCGCGGCGTGAACACGGGCATCGCCACGGAGGCGCCCGTGCAGCTTCTGGTGCGCGGGCAGGGCACGTACGAGGGCTCCGCGTCGTGGAGCGCCATCGCGTCCAGTGCCGCGCGCTATCACCTGAGCGAGGTCCACTGGTGGAACCGCGAGGGAGACTTGCAGTCGGGGGCGCAGACGGGCTGGAGCGCGACCATCGTGGGCGGCGGTGACACCGTGGCCAACGGCGGCGTGGTGCTGCTGACCAACGGCGCCGAGGCCCTCACGGGCGAGCCGCCCAGCGCGTGGATTCCCGCGGTGGACCGCACGAGCGCGGGCGTGTGGCAGTCGGATTGGCTGTCGAGCGCACGCCGGGTTCGCGGCGCGGCCCACCTGCACCTGACCGTGACGCCGGGTCGCTCCGGGCAGACGACGGTGGTGGCCTATCTCTACGACACGAACTGGGCGGGCACCGGCAGCCTCGTCACGCACGTGGCCGTCACGCTGCGCAACGTGGTGGCGGGCCAGCCGTACACCGTGGACGCGGACTTCCCGGCCACGGCTTATGACGTGCCGAGCGGGGACCGGCTGTCGCTCGTCCTCGACACGGTGGATCCGCTCTACGCGGACAAGGCGCCGGCGCTCACCTCGGTGAAGTTCTCGTCGCCCGCGGGCAATCCGTCCTACGTGTCCGTGCCGCTGAAGTAGCGCGCGGTCTCAAGCGTGGGTGACCCTGCGGATGAAGGCGAGCATCTGGTCGCACGTCGTCCGCAGGTCCATCCGCTCCTCCGCCATGCGCCGGGCCGCTTGCCCCATCTCGCGCAGCGTGTCCGGCTGGGCCACCAGCGCGTCCAATGCGCTGGCGAGCGCGGCGTAGTCACCCACGGGCACGAGCCGTCCGTCCACGCCATCGCGCACCAGCTCGCCCACGCCTCCCGTGGACGTGGTGACGACGGCGAGGCCCGCGGCCTTCGCCTCGGCGATGGCCCAGGAGGACATGTCCGCCAGGGTCGGGAGCACGAAGAGGTCCGCGGCCTGGGCCAGCTCGATGAGTTCCGGTGAGTTCGGCCGCACGCCCACGTGAAGGTGAACGCCAGGGGGCGCTGCGAGGTCCGAGGATGTCACCAGGTCCAGGCGCCACCCGCGTTGACGCGTCTCTCGGGCCCAGCGCAAGAGCAGCTGCCCGCCCTTGCGTCCCAGGTCTCCTCCCACGAAGAGCAGCCGCACCACGCCGTCGCGAGGCTTGCGCTCCGGCGCGGGTTTCCACAGCGTGGTGTCGACGCTGGGCCAGAGGACATGGACGCGCGTGTCGGGCACGCCGTACTCCTCCACCAGCGAGCGCTTGGTGAACGAGGAGAACGACAGCATGCCCTTGGCCACGGAGTAGGTGCGGCGGTGCAGCGCGTTCTTCGCCACCCCCAGCCATCCGCCGTGCTGGGAGCGCATCCCGTAGTACCGGAGGTAGTCCTCCAGGCCGCTCGGCGTGGCGTCCGTGGAGATGACACTTGGCACCCGGCTCATGAAGTCATGGGCCAGGTGCGCCATCCGCTGCGTGTGGACGACGGCGGCCCACACGGGCTCCTCCGCCTCGGTCCGGCGGAGCGCCGCGCGGGCGCGCAGTCCACCTCTCAACGACAGACGGGAGCGCACGAGGGGCAAGTGCTCCCACACGTCATCGGCGTGCTCGTCGATGGGCAGCCACACCGGGGTGATGTCGGTGCGTTCCGCCAAGGCGCGCTGGAGGTTCTGGAGGAAGACCGCGTTGCCAAGCGTCGTCTCAATGGCGAACACGATGCGCGGGGGCGATGTCGTCATCTGTCCGAGCCCTCCCTGGGTGGCATGGCGTGATGAGGGCCCGCGGGGGCGCGGGCGGCGAGCGGAACGGTGGCCACGGGGCGCGGTGACACCGGGGTGGCCGTATGGCTGGTACCGCGCGTGTGCGACAGGGGTGAGGGCGCGGTGGGACGAAGATAGGGATGCTTCGTCCGGTCCGCCGCCGAGGGCCTCAAGGACCCAGCGCGCGGAACGTGCGGCGCTGTCCTGGGCACGACGCTCCTGCCTTCAGGGATGAAGGGGCGCGCTGCATCCACCGGTGGACATCGACCTGTCTTCGAGGCCCTGCTGGTTACGCCTTCTTCTCACAGCGCAGGGCGACCGCGTGGGGATTGTCCAGATAGTCCTGCCAGAAGGCCTGTCCCCGCGCGCGCACTCCGGCGGGCGAGCACTCGGGGCGCGTCCAGGTGATGGCGTGGAAGCCCGCCTCGCGCAGCACCTGCTCGTGCGTCGCGCGGCTCCAATAGGAGAAGTGGATGGTGAAGGGCGTCTTCGTGTGCAGCACCGCGCTGATGGGGTGCCCGTCCCGAGGCTCCAGCGGGAAGTCCAGCATCGTGATGCCAAAGCGCGTGCTGTTGGGCCCCCGCGCGCTGAACTCGGGGTTGAAGGCATACGTGACGAAGCTGCCCCCGGGCTTCAGGTGGGCATGGATGTTCCGGCACATGCGCAACATGTGCTCGGGCGAGTTCGCGTAGTGCAAGAGATAGACAGCCGTCACGCGGTCGAAGTGGCCCAGGGGCGCCATGTCCGCCACATCGGCCACGTGGTACGCGATGCCGGCGTGCTCGGCCTCCTCGACGCGCCTGGCGCCGCGAATCATCTCCTCCGAGATGTCCACGCCCACCACCCGCTGTGCCCCGCGCGCCTTGAGTTGCCGCGTGTAGAGTCCATCGCCACACGCGAGGTCGAGGACATCCAGGCCCTTCACGGAGCCGAGCGCGTTGAAGAAGGTATGGCCTTCGAGGACATCCGAGCGCACCGGCAAGACATCCCAGTCCGCGACCTTCTCCCCAATCTGGTCATATTGCGCCGACATCTCTCACGCCCCTTCCAGGTGAGGCCGGGCGCGCGCTCGCGTGCGTCGCGCGTCAGGCGAAGGCGGAAGGCATACCGCACTCATTTGCGAGAGGCGTGTCCGATGCTCGGGCAGAGGTGTCTCGGCAGGTGTCGCTCGCGACCGCCCACGGGAGCAGGAGCGCCCGGGTTGCGCAGGCCGGCCTTGGGTGACGCGGCGGAGCGCCTCGTTCGAGCGCCCTCCGCCGCGTGCGGTGCCGCTCAGTACCTCTTCAAGTCATGGCCCGCGGTGGGGCGCCAATCAGAGTCCGCCGGGGCGGTGCGCGTGTCGGTGACCTTCACGGCGTAGACGCCCGGAGTCACGTTGATGGAGGTCCGCGCAGACCCTCGAGCTGATGCTCGTCAAGAGCGCGCCCAGCGTGCGGGTGGCGTCGTCATACGCATAGACGTCGAGGCGCAGCCTGGCGCCATTGCGGAGGTTGTAGGCCTCCACCGTCATGGGCATGTTGATGTTCGTGGCCCCCAGCACCCAGTCCACGTCACCGGCCCGGTGGAACGTGTGGCTGAGCTGCGGCGTGCCCACGTACGACGAAGCGGGGTGTGTGGGGTGTCGCTCTCGTAGGCGTCAGGCGGCGCCAGCATCCCAGGGCAGCGCAAGCTCGGTCATCCAGGAGGTGCCGCTGGAGGTCCCCACGCGCAGATAGGTCTCGCGCAGGGGGAGGGCGGGGACGCGCTCCTTCGCGTGGAGATGGGAAAACAGTCGCGCCCAGGAGGGCCCCACGGACTCGGGTGGCCCCGTGTGGACGAGCGTCGCGGCCTGGACCTCGGGCAGCTCCTCGACGTGGACTCCTGCTGGCGTGGCCCCAGGGACCAGGGGGACGCACCACGACAGGTCCGCGTCGTCCTCGCGGTACTCCGCTTCGTGGAGGAGGCAGAACGGCGCGCCCGCCACGTGGGGTCCGCACGCCGCGAACAGCCGAGGGAAGACCACCGAGGCATCCGAGTAGCGCCCTCGGGAGCGGTGCACCGCGACGCGGACGGCGGGGAGCCAGCGCTCGTCGAGCGGTGGGGGAGCCCGCAGGTAGGCCTCCGCCTGGGCTTGATGTCGCATCAGGGCGTCGAGCGCGAGCACGGAGCGCTGCGCGCTGGCTGCTTCCTCGGCGAGGCGGGCTCGGATGCGCGCCAGTTGCTGCGCGAACGGGGCGCCCTGGTCCAGCTCGGTGAGCACCCCGCGAATCTCTTCCAGCGACAGCTGCAGGTCGCGGAGCGCGCGCAGGGTGTGGGCCACGGAGATGTCTTGCTCGGTGTAGTAGCGATAACCCGAGGCGGGGTCCACGCGCGAGGGCTCGAGCAGTCCCTTCTCTTGATAGAGCCGCAGGGCCTTCACGCTCAGGCCGGTGATGCGCGACACCTCGCCAATGGCATACAGCAGTCGACTCACTGTCTCGTCTCCGCGAGGAAGTCTCGCACCGTGGTGGCGAAGGCCTCGGGTTGTTCCTCGAAAGGAAAGTGTCCGCTGCCTGGCAGCTCCACGAGCCGTGCGTGGGGCAGGGCTTCTACCATGCGTGCGGTGGCGGAGCGCGGCTGGAGGTCCTTGGCGCCGTGGATGACGAGCGTGGGGGCTCGGACCCGGCGCAGCCAGGTGCTCCAGTCGTGGTGGCGTCCCAGGCTCAGGTAGAGGCCCAGGGAGAGGAATCCGCCCGCAGCGCCGGAGTCGGGGAGCTGCGCCTCGGGACGCTCGCGATGCACGGCCTGCGCATACAGCGGTCCGAAGTTCGCGAAGTGTTGGGCGAGGTGGGGCTCGTCATCCTTCAGGCGCGCGGGGAACTCGAAGGTGTGGCGCAGCCATTCCGCCAGGGATTGCTGGCCTGTTGGATCCAACCGCGCTTGGACCTGGGTGAAGAGGTCGTCCTCTCCAACGGGCATCGTCACCAGGGGCGCGGGCGCCACCAGGACCAGGGCCTCCACATGCTCTGGCCACTCCGCGGCATAGAGCGCGGCCACCAGCGCGCCGAAGGAGTGGCCCACCAGGGTGAGGCGCTCCTTTCCGAGCAGGCGTCGGATGCGCTCCAGGTCCGCGAGCTGCGCGGCGAGACCCAGGCGCGCCTCCACCGCTTGCATGCGCTGCCAGGTGCCACCGGTCGGTGCCTCGAGGAAAGGACGGGTGGAGTCGCCGCAGCCGCGCTGCGCATAGAAGTGCCAGCGCAGGGCGCTGTCCGGCCGCGTCGCCGCGCGCCAGGGCTTCGCGGGAGGCAGCCCCGGGCCGCCATGCACGACGATGACGTCTCGGCCCTCGCCCACGACTTCGTGATGGAGCCGCACGTCCGAGGTCACCTGCCAGAAGGGTGCATCCGCCTGTTGCCCTGGGGGCACGTCGAGCGATTCGCCCCGCGCGGCCAGGGTCTGCTCCACCGTGCCGGGTTCGAACATCGCGCGTCCCATCCACCACCAGCCGAGGCCCGCTGCGATGAGTGCCAGCAGCGTGAGGGCTCCCAGGACCGCGGCCATGCGCTTTCTCCACGTCGTGTTTCGGGATGACATGGGCGGACGTTGGCGGTCTCCCCCAGGGAGAGAGTCAAGCGGGGCGGCGCGCGGCGGCGCGCGCGCTGGCCCGATTGCTCGGGGGCGCCGAGGCGCCAGCGGGCTCGGGTCCGACCTCGAGGGTTGCTCGCGAGAGGTCAGGTCCTGGGACCTTGCGCGAGGTGGGGGCTGTTCTTATGTTCAGTCTCATGCCTGGGCTCAGCTCGATTCAGCTCGATGCGGCGCACGAGATCCTGGTGGGCGCGTTGCCGCGCGAGCTGGTGCCGGACGTCGCGGGATTCGAAGCCCTGTGGGCGCTGCATCCCGCCGAGTTCCATGAGATCAAGATTCATGGTCGGCAGGTGCGCACGCCGCGGTGGCAGCAGGCGTACGGCGCGGACTACCACTACACGGGGCGAGTCAACCGGGCGTTGCCCTTGGTTCCGCCGATGGATGCGTGGCTGGCGTGGGCGCGAGAGGGCTTCGACGCGCGCCTCAATGGGCTCCTCTTGAACTGGTACGACGGCACGGTGGGCCACTACATCGGCAAACACCGAGACAGCGACGTCAACCGCATCGACGGGACGCCCATCGTGACGCTCTCGTTCGGGGAGCAGCGCTCGTTTCGGATGCGGCCGTGGCGGGGCGAGGGCTTCATCGACATCCCCGCGGTGCACGGCGGCGTCATCGTGGTGCCGTGGTCGACGAACCGCGCCTTCACGCACGAGGTCCCGCCGTCCGCGCAGGCTCGCGGTCGGCGGGTCTCGGTGACGCTGCGCGCGTTCAGCGCCTGAGTCCGGGTTGCTCCCCGCGTGGGCTATGGCGCGGGAGTCTTCGCGCTGGCCGCGGGCGGTGCGAAGGAAGGCACGGCGAAGCTGGGCAGCGGCAACGTCACTTCGTGCGGGAGACCGGCCGTCTTGCCCGTCTTGAGGAACTCATAGACCGCGCTCTTCGCGGCAGGCTCGTTCCGGAGCAGATAGAACGTGCCGTCGTGGCCACCGCGGTGGACGAGGATGGCGTGGCCATTGGGGAAGTACGGCAGCAGGCCGAGGGTGTTGTCGATGGGCGTCGAGGTGTCCCAGTCCCCGTGCACGAACACGACAGGAATTGAGTTGGGGACAGGCTTTCGCACCGCGTCTCCCACGTCGCGGGTGGGCCAGTCGGGCGCCGAGGCGATGTTCGCCTCGAAGTTCCAGGTCCCCAGCATCTCGATGGCGGAGTCGGTGCGCAGCAGGTGCTCACGCTCGGCGGTGACCCCGAGGCTGCTGTCCACCAATGGGCCGATGAGCTTGGTTTTTCCGGCCACGCGTCCGGCGATGACCTCGCGCGCCCAGTCCTCATAGTGCCCGTGGTAGAGCGAGAGGATGAAGGCCGGCCATTGCTCGGCCTCCTGGGTGTGTGAGTCGAGCGAGAGCTGGAGGTCCTCGGCGCCCAGGACGACGGTCTGGGTCTGTCCCGCGTCGTCGCGGACCTGGACGCGCACGGGGCCCGAGGCGAAGCGGCGGTGTAGCACGCGCACGGCCTCCATCATCCCGCCCTTGGGCAGATACGGGGCGAGGCCGGGGTCGCGGTCGGCATCGAAGGCGATGCGCTGGAGTGACGCGAAGACGTGCGAAGGCATGTCGTAGCCATTGTTCAGCGGCTCCACGCCCGACAGCACCGCGCGCGCGACAATCTCCGGGTGCAGCCGCATCACGGCGAGGCTCCACTGCGACCCGAAGCTGCCACCGAACAGGCTGATCTTCGGATAGCCGAGTGCGCGTCGCACGGCGTCCACGTCGGCGACGAACTCGGTGATGTCGTAGCCGGACAGGTCCTTCCCTGGGTTCTCCGCGACGGCCCGCTTGGCCAGGGCGCGCATGGCCTCGGCCTCGGCTTGAGCGGAGGCGGGACGGTCCAGGGGCATGGCGTCGTTGGGGGACTCGAGCATCTCGCCCCGTCGGGTGAAGCCGCGCTGCTCGACGACGACCAGGTCACCCACGGCACCGAAGGTCAGCCAGGAGCGCAGTCGGCCCTTTCCGGCCGCGTCATTGTCGATGAGCGAGCCGAGGACGCTCAGGCCCGGACCGCCCGGGAGCCAGAACACCGGCGGCGCGCCGGTGGGCCGAGGCGCTTTGAGGCGAGCGAATCCCACGCCGATGAGGCGGCTCTCCGGCTTCTGCCGGTTCTCGGGCACGTAGAGGGTGCCCAGCTCATAGGCCACGCGGGTTCCAGGTTCGAGTTCGACGGTGCCGCGCTCGATGACCACGTCCCCTGGTTTGTGCTGGGCCCAGCTTCGCGCAGGCGCCGCGAGCAGGAGACACCCCAAGGCACACCACGACCACGACCACGACGACATCAACGAGCGCACGCGCATAGGTTGGATCAGTCCCGGAGATGGCACATCGCTTCATGCTGCCGGCGGCAGAAATCGCCAGCTCCGAGATTATTCCGAACCCACCGGGTCCATGCGAGCGGAGAGCGGCGCCCGCGAACTGGGCCCGATGGATCCACGCGCGCAGGCTGCGTGTCCGAAGGGGCTCATCGGTGATTGGGCAGGTGTTGCGGTTGGGTGTCGTGATTCGTTTGAGGGAGAGTCGTTGCGGGAGGGATGTCCGTGCGCTTGCTCATGACCTCGCGCCGCCAGCGCTTCTGCGACACGGCACGGGTCAGAGCAACTGGCGCGCGCGTGTGCCCAGGGTGCTCATCTGGATGAGGGGCATGTGCGCGCTGCCGCCGTGCTCGTTTCCCTGGTTCCACTGGACCTCTCCGGAGGCCGCCGCGAAGGCCACGAGCACGTCGTTGTAGGCCACGATGACCTGGCCGCCCTCTACGAGCATGGCGCCTCCCGCGAACACCGGCGTGGGGCTGCCCTCCACGCGCTGGGCCCACCTCAGTCGTCCGCTCGAGGCGTCGAGCGCGTACACCTCGACGAAGGCTCGCTTCTTCCAGCTTCCCTCCGAGGCACCCGCGAGCACGAACACTCCGTCGTCGTGCACCTCGGCAAGCGTCGGGCGAGGACGAACACCGGGGACGGATTGGCTTGGCACGGTGAACGTCCACTGGCGGGTGCCATCGGTGCGGTCGTGGGCCACGACCAAGCCATTGAACGCCGTGATGAGCAGAGGACTCGCGGGTGAGGGTGCGTGCATGGTCCCGCGAGTGAACTCTTCCGGCGCCTGGAATGGAAGCTCGCGCAAGGAAGAGTGCACAGGGGCTCTCGCGACGTGCGAGGGCCCCGGTGGTCGCCGTGGATGCGGCGCCCTGCTTCACGGGAGCGCGCTACGGGCCCTGGTCCGGAGCGAACATCGGACGCACTTCCGATTCACCCGCGAAGCCCGGCCAGTGCTTGCGGTGCAGCTCCATGAACTCGACCGAGATTCGGACGGCCTCTTCCTTGGTCTTGCACTCGAGGATGGCCCAGCCGCCGATGATCTCCTTGCTCTCGGTGAAGGGGCCGTCGGTCACGGTCAGCTGGCCGTCGGAGAGCCGAATGCGCAGCCCCTCCTTGCTCGGCAGAAGACCGCCCGTGTCCACGAGGGTCCCGTCCTGGACCGACTTGGCGATGAATTGGCCCATCGCCTCCATCAGGGCGGGGGGCGGGGTGACGTTGTTCAACTCGGCGCTGCGGATGAAGGTCAGAAAACGCATGGGGCTCCTTGGGTTCTGCCCAGGCAACGAATGAGGCCATCGCGGATCGACACGCCATTTAATTTTTCTTTCGCGGCACCCGAGTCACTCCCGCAGTGCTGGTGCTTCAAGGGGGTGGCGCCACGTCCGCACTCCTGGTCCGTTCGACCTCGGCGACAATTTCCCGGCCTGGAGGAACGCCGAGGCGGGGCCGCGGGCGGATGGAGCCATGGGAGCGGAGTTGGTACCTTGGCCGTCCCCCCGCGCAACGCGCCTCCCTCCTGACACTGTTCCCGCAGGAGTCACATGATGGAGCCCCGTCGCTGTTCCGCGTTCATTCGCCTGCGTCGTCCTCTGTCCGTTGCCTGGGCACTGGCCGCCACGCTCGTCGGCTGTGGTGCCCCCGAGTCCTCCGAGGCTCCCGAGCCCCAGGCGCCGTCTCAAACCCAATCCGTCCAGACCGCGTATGACGAGTACTACCGGGTGGCGCTCGCCCCCGGAAACGTCACGGGCGACTTGGAACTCAGTCGAGGCACGGTCCACGTGCCCGCGCTCCAGGAAGTCACCCACGAGCCGCTGTGGGGCCGGGACGGCACGCAGCTTCGCTACACCTGTGGCGTCACCTTCATCTCGCCGACACGCGCCATCACGGCGGCTCACTGCGTGGACGAGAAGGACATCCTCGATCCGGTGAACCAGGAGGTCGAGGTTCGCATGTACCGGCCAATGAAGGAGTCCTCGGTGAACTGGCAGAACACCGCCACCAGCCTGAAGGGCACCTTCCCGTATTACACCCGCACGCCGCTCGGCTCGGGCTACCGCACGCGTTCCTACCAGTGCAAGGTGATTGCCAAATGCGGGCAGTACGGCACGTACAACTGTCCTGAGGGCATAGGTCTCGCGGACATCGCGCTGCTGTCCTGCCCGCAGCGGCCGGGCTGTCAGTTCGGCACCGTCTCGGTGGCCGCCGATGAGACCGTGGGCGCTTCGGTCGCCATGGCCTGGGCTCACGAGGTCTATGCCATCCCGTCCGACCCGACCACGGACCTCTGGCAGCACTACACGCAATATCAATCCCAGACAGAGAACTATCACTACTACGGCGCCAGCCAGTTGCTCCCGCTGGCTTCCAAGCGCTGGGCCACGATTCCTCCCGTCGAGCACAAGGTCCTCAGTGAGATGTCCACCTTCCAGGATATTCGCTACACGGACCTGCACGGCTGCCATGGCACCTCGGGCTCTGGCATTGCCCAGTTCACGCCCTTCTGGGGGACGCATTCGCTTCTGGGCCCCGCGGCGCAATTCCATTCCTCGGTGGGACAGTCTTATGACTATCCCATCCTGTGCGAGGACCCCATCGGGGGCCGCTTCGCGCCGGGACACCCAGGGATCGGCTTCACCCGAGCGGTCTACACGAAGCAGCTCTCCACTGTGGGGCGTACCAGCCAGGATACCTGTCTGAGCATCGTCTCGCCCGCTCCCTTCAACCCGTTCCGCTTCTGGCTCGACCTGGATCGCTGGCTCGTGCGCAGCACCGGTCGCTGGCCGCCCCTCCCGTCGCCCTGGCCGTGTCTGTCCTGCCCGACGTGGGACCGCCTGCGCTTTCCGAACGAGCCGGTGCTGGAGCTCTTCGCGGGAGAGACCCTCAGCCTGCCGCCCATCGCGCTCACGGCGGGGGCGAGCTATCGCCTCTCCATGCGGGTGCGGACCGAGGAGTTCACCCTGGCGGGCGCGAAAGCGGAGTCGGCTGTCGCGCTTCCGGCTCCGGCCAGCATCTCGGTGTCGCTGGGCGGGCAGGTGCTCGTGTCGAAGGTGAGTCCGGTCCGCACGGGGCAGGAGTCCGCGGGGCTCGTCGTCACCCGATTCGTCGCTCAGAGCGGCTCGGCCTTGCCCTTGCGAATCACCGCGGGGTTCGGGACCTACAACGTCTCCGAGCTGGTGCTCATCCCGGACCTGGTCCCCAATGACTTCGAGCTGGATCCGCGGCGCGCGGGAATAGGAATCCTCGAGCCCGGCGCGGGCAACCCTGTCCCGGCGACGTGGACGGAAGGCCGTGACTCGGACTTCGCGGCGCTCATCACCGCGGGACAGCGCCTCGTCGCGACCCGATTGGCCCTCCTCCCGGCGCGCCCGGTCACCGTCCAGTTCGATACCTCGCGCGACGCCCAGGGACTCTCCTGCGGGCTCATCTTCGCGAACGGAGTCGAGACGGTCCGCTCCTGCAGCACCCTCAACCAGCACGTCGCCGCCTCACTCCCGATGAGCCCCGGTCAGCAGCCCATCGCCTTCTTCATCGGGCTGCCCGCGGGCCAGGAGGAACTCGCCGTGGACAACCTTCTGGTCCTCTCGCAGTAGGCGACGTGCCTGTTTGTTTCGGCGGACGAAAATGAAGAAGCCCCTGCTCCAGGATGAGAGCAGGGGCTTCTGAATGACGAACGGGTGCGAGCGCGCACTCAGTCGATGGGCATGAAGACCTTGAAGCCCGTGCGACCGTTGTTGGTGGTGTTGCGCTCGATGAAGTCGCTGGCGGAAGAGTGGCCGTCGCCCAGCGTGACCGCCGTGTGGCCGTAGATGCTGCCCAGGCGCGAGGACGTGCTCTCCCACGTGAGGATGAGGCCCGGCGTCTTCAGCGCCTCTTCCAGCGACATGTTGACCTGCTTGAACTTGTTGCGCGGCAGGTTGTTGTCAATCTGGTTGCCATTGCCCGACACGCTGATGCCCAGCGCGTTGCGGAGCGAGCGGCTCACGCCCGTGGCGCACAGGCCCTGGCTGTTGTAGCCACCCATGCCCATCGCGGTCGAGCGCGCCGCATCCGCCAGCCGGCGCATCGAAGCGCTCGCGTTGCTGGGGCCCGCGGCCGTCGGGCCACCCACGTCCTGACCCCCGCCCGTCGGGCGCGCGCCATGGCCCTTCCCAGGCTTGCTCCCGCCCGCGTCGAACGTGTCCCGGCTCGAATGCCCGACGCGCAGCGTGGCGCCGGCATAGATGAGATCGGGGTTCTTGATGTTGTTGTCGCGGGCCAGCTTCGCCACGGTGGTGCCGAAGCGGGCAGCCAGGCCAGAGAGGGTATCGCCAGGGCGGATGCGGTAGTTTGACATGGTAGCTCCTGCCCCAATTCTCGGGCCTTCCTATTTTGTGTTGCGCATTCCTTCCAAGTTTCTAGGAATGTTTGCAGAACTGTAAGAATTCACTCTCAGGGAAATGGAGTGGCGCAATGCGTGGAGTCCTGACGCAATGCGTGACAACGCCGCGCGTCAGGGGGAGCGCGGAGGTGCCCAGAGCGCGCTGTGGGGCTCGGGCGCGTGGGGGGATTCCTCGGCGGTGTAGAAGTAGGCCGCGACCGCGGCGCGTCCCCGTCCCTCGGGGCATTCCAGGGGCGAGGGGTGGCCGTGCCAGTAGTCATCGCCGTGGGCCATCACGACCAGGCGATCGAGCAGCGGGGCAATCCGTGTCTCGCAGCGCGACAGGTCCGCGCTCCACAGCTCCAGGTCTCCGCCCCAGGCGGCCTCCCATCCCGGGTTCAAGTAGTACAGGACGGTGAGGCGCCGCGTGAGCGCGCGGAAGCGGTCCCGGTTGAAGTCGGCGTGCAGGGCGAGGTGGCCGCCCCTCAGCGTGAGGTGCAGCCCGGCCCCGCGGAAGTGGGGATCCGCGATGAGGCCTTGAACGCCGGTGAGCGTCTCGAGGAAGTCGATGAACGACATGCTGGAGAACTCGGACAGCAGGTGTCGGAGCGGTCCGGGCACGTCCTCGAAGGCCTTGCGCTGAAGCTGTCCCAGGCGCGCCGCCTGCTCGACATGGTCGCGGCGCTTCCAACTCGCCTCGGTCGCGCCGGGGAAGCGCTCGGCCAGCTCGGAGGCGAGGGACGGGCCCAGGAAGCCATCGATGACGACGTGAGGGTAGGGCTTCGCCGGGCCGTACCGGTCGCGATGCGCGAGCGCGAGGGCACGGAGGGCCGTGCGGCTGAAAAAGAAGCTGGGGCCCCGCAGCGGGCCTTCTTCAAGAGTCGCGGCGCTCACCCTTCCTCCTCCGAGGCTGCCGGTTGCGGACGGCGACATAGCACCAGTCCGTCACGCGGGGCGCGCGGGCTGGACCTGGAGCCTGCTGTCGCCTGCTTGCCCGCCATGACGCCTCGTGAGTCGAGAGGGGAGGGCATCGTGAGCCGGAGGTCTCGGGCGCGAACGGTGACGGCCTTCGTGCAACTCAAAGTCCTTTGGCAGACATCCGGAGAGGGCGCTCAGCTTCCTCGGCACGCACCCACCTCCGTGACGCTGGCATCGGCCCGCTGTTAGAAGCCCCGGGTATGCGAATCGCTGTCTCCGGCACGCATCGCGTGGGGAAGAGCACCCTCGTCGATGAGCTGTCCGAACTTCTTCCCACCTACGTCACGGTGGAGGAGCCGTATGCCCAGATGGAAGAAGAGGGCTACGTGTTCGCGTTGCCGCCGACCGTCGAGGACTTCGAGGCGCAGCTCTCGCGCTCCTTGAGCGACCTCTCGGAGGCCGGACACGACGTGGTGTTCGATCGGTGTCCGGTGGACTTCCTCGGCTACCTGCTGGCCCATGAAGACGCCGATGCATTCGAGCTGGAGTCGTGGCTCCCTCGCGTGCGCGAGGCCCTCCAGGCGATTGACCTGGTCGTGCTGGTGGGCATCGAGGACCCGGATCGGATCCGCTTGCCTTCCTCGGAGAAGGCGATGCGCCGAGCCGTGGACGAGAAGATGCGGGAGCTTCTCCTCGATGACCCTGACGCGCTCGGCGTGGAGGTGCTCGAAGTGGAGGGCTCTCCGATGGCGCGCGCGAAGCAGGTGCTCGCGCACCTCGAGAGGGCGCGCGCGCTCAAAGCCCCTTCCACCACCAGGCGTTGATGGGGCTGCATTCGAGCAGCTCCTCCGAGGGCCGTGAGTCGTAGGCGAGCGGCGTGGCGAGCGCCTGGGTCCGCTGCACGAGTTCCCGAAGTCGCGCGGCCCGCGGCTCGGCCTCCAGCGCTTCCACGGTGATCCGCCCGCGCGCGACGACGTCCTCCGGGGCGTACAGGTCCTTCCCCGTGAAGGGGTTCTTGCCCACGTGCTCGCCCTTGCGAATCAGGCGGGTGTGCGTGTCCGCGAACAAGGTGGAGGGCCCCAGGCCAAACAGCATCGCGATGAGTTCGAGGTCCCCCTCGGCCTCGGCGGCTCGCATCACCTCGTGCACGACGTCGATGAGGGGGAGTGGCACGGGCGGCTCGGCATCCGGGCCCGTCAGCTTCCCGGCCTCCACCATGCGGCGCCACAGCGAGCTGCCCGCGTCGCAGTAGAGGTGGGGCGGCTCGATGTAGCCCGCCACGGCGCTGCGTTCGTCATCGCCCTCGTCCGTGTCGTCCCTGGGGTTGTCGTGGAGGAAGGTGAACTCGCGGAGGTCGCGGAGGTACGGGCCTCGGGCCGCGTGGTCGGGGTGCTCGTCCACGTCGAACCGATACGTGAAGCGGCGCGCCAGCAGGATGTCCATCACCCGGAAGTGGGTGAACGAGCAGTCGAACTCCCCTTGGAGCTTGAGGAGGCGGGCGAACTGGCTGCGCGGGCTGAGGTCACCCGTGGGCGCGCGGCGGTCGAGCACGCGCACCGCCCCTTCAATCATGTCCTCGATTTCATGCATCGACATGGCGCGCAGCCTAGCCGAGGGGTGTCACGACGACGCGACCAACTCTTCTCCAATGGCGCGCAGATGCGCCAGCAGGCCGCGCGTCTCCTTCTCGGTGGTGCGGTGATTGACCAGACAGGCTCGGAGCGCGGTGCGGCCCTTCAGCTTCGTCCCCGTCATGAAGAAGACCCCGCGTCGCTCACACTCCTCCAAGATGCGGTCGTTCAGGAAATCCACGGCCTCGTCACCGAGGGCGGGGCCCTGGGCGGGAACGAACCGGAAGCACGTGATGGAGAGGGTGACGGGCGCCAGCAGCTCGAAGTCCCGCGCCTGGGCAATCTCCTCGCCGAGCTGGCGCATGAGCCGCACGTTCCCTTCGATGACCGACTGGAGCGCGCGACTGCCGTAGACCTGGAGCTGCATCCAGACCTTCAGCGCCCGGAAGCTGCGCGACAACTGGAACGTGTGCCCCATCCAGTCCCAGCGCTCGGCGCTGTCGCTGCGGGCCTTCAGGTAAGGCGTGTCATAGCCAAACGCGTGGCGGAGGCTCTTCCAATCCCTCACCAGCGCACAGCCCGCCTCGAATGGAACCTGGAGCCACTTGTGCGGGTCCAAGGCGATGGAGTCCGCGCGTTGCATCCCGCGAAACAGGTCGCGCGTGAGGTCCACCGAGGCCGCGGCGGCCCCATAGGCACCATCGACATGGAACCAGAGCCCGTGTCGCGCGGCCACGTCCGCCAGGGCGTCCAGGTCATCCACGCTCCCGGTGTTCACCGTCCCTGCGTTCCCCACGATGCAGAACGGTCGCAGGCCCGCGCGCTGGTCCTCCAGAATCTGTTGCTCCAGCTTCGCCACGTCGACCCGGAAGCGCGCGTCGACGGGAATCTTCCGCAGGTAGCGACTCCCAATGCCGAGCATCTCCACGGACTTCATCACGCAGGAGTGAGTCTCCGCGGAGGCGTAGAGGCTCAAGGGGCGCTCGGAGCGACAGCCTTCCTCTCGCGACTCGGGCGCCTGGACGTCCCGGGCGACGCGGAGGCAGTACAGGTTCGCCTCGCTGCCGCCGCTCACCAGCGCGCCGCCCGCGTCCGCGCGATAGCCGATGAACTCCGACAGCCAGCGGATGACCACGCGCTCCAGCTCGGCGCCGGCCGAGGCGAGGTGCCACTTCGCGGAGTTGACGTTCAGCGCCGCGCCGAGCAGTTCGGCGAGGATTCCTACCTGCGTTCCTCCTGACATCACGTACGCGAAGAACTTCGGGCTGATGTTGAGGGTGGAGTGCTCGAAGATGAAGGGGATGTCTCGGGAGAGGACCTCCTCCGGGGGGCGCCCCGTCGTCGGCAGCGGCCCGGCGAACCGGTCCGCGATTCGGGCGGGTGGGCTCGCGTGGGTGATGCGCCGCGTCTCCAGTCCGTCATAGAGCGCGAGCACCTGCTCGCTGGCTTGCGTCAGGAGCTGGCGAAAGCGAGGAAGGTCGAGGTCGAGCGTCACGGTGCCTCCTGTGGGGCTGAGTCGAGCCTCCAAGGTAGAGGCATCCCATCAATGGATACAGATGCAGAATCATGAATCTCATGGGGTACAGTTGCGTGCCCATGGGACTCAAGAAGTACGAGCGGCTGGCCGCCGAACTCGAGCGGCAGATCTCCCGCAACCTGGTGAAGCCCGGGGAGCGGCTGAGTTCCGTGCGGGAGCTGAGTCGCACCAAGCGGGTGGGGCTGAACACGGTGGTCCACGCGCTCTCGCTCCTGGAGGAACGGGGGCTCATCGTGTCGAGGCCGCAGTCTGGCTTCTACGTGCTGGGGCCTCGGGTGCCCTCCGGCGTCAAGCCGCCCACCGCGCGCCTGACGCTCCCCAAGGAGGTGCAAGTCTCCGAGCTGGTCTCCACCGTCTTCGAGTCGGTGGGGCATCGCGAGGTGCTCCCGCTCGGCGCGGCCTGTCTCGACGAGGCGCTGTATCCCTGCGCGGCCATCAATCGGCTGGTGCGTGAGGTGGTCCGCGAGCAGCCGGACCTGGTGGGGCGCTACGCGCTGCCTCCCGGGGACTTCGAGTACCGCCGGCAGATCTCCCGCCGGCTGGAGAAGTTCGGCACCTTCGTGGCGCCCGATGAGCTGGTCGCCACGGGCGGCGCGATGGATGCGCTGTCGCTGGCGCTCCGGGTGACGTGCTCACCAGGCGACACGGTGCTCATCGCCTCACCGCAATACTTCGGAATCCTCCAGGCCCTTCAAGGACTGCGGCTCAAGGTCGTGGAGCTTCCCGCGCATCCCATCGAGGACATCCGCTTGGAGCAGGTGGAGGAGGCGCTGCGGCGCTCCCCCATCGCCGCGGGAATCTTCACCCCGAACTTCAGCAATCCCTTGGGCACGCTGATGGGTGACGAGAAGAAGGCCGCGCTCGTCGAGTTGTTCGCGCGGCATGAGGTCCCTCTCATCGAGGACGACATCTACGCGGAGCTGTCGTACCAGGGACTCCAGCCGCGGCCGTTGAAGGCGTTCGACACGCGGGGCGCGGTCCTGACCTGCGCCTCGTTCGCCAAGACGGTCTCTCCGGGGCTCAAGGTGGGGTGGCTCGCGCCGGGGCGCTACCTGGAGAAGGTCAAGGCGCTCCAGCTCGCGTCCACGATGGGGGGCGGGCCCCTGGGGCAGCAGGTGATGGCCCGCTACCTGGCCTCGAAGGACTACGAGCGACACCTCCGAGAGCTGCGCTTGCACTGCTCGGTGCAGGTGGAGCGCTTCTCGCGGCACGTCCTGGCCCACTTCCCCGAAGGCACGCGGACCTCTCAACCCAAGGGCGGCTTCGTGCTGTGGGTGGAGCTGCCTCGCGGCGTGGACTCGGTGGAGCTGTACCGCCGCGCCTTGGAGGGTGGCATCTCCATCTCACCTGGGACGATGTTCTCGACCCGGGACCTCTATCGTCACTTCATTCGCCTCAACTGCGGCAATGTCTGGAGCGAGCCGCTCGAGCAGGGACTGCTCCGACTGGCGCGGCTCGCGACCCAGCTCCACAAGGCCAGCGCCCGATAGCGGCGCGACTGGGCGTCATGGACCCATTGGGTCCAGGGGGAAGCCCAGGGGACTGGTTTTCGTGTCTGGCATTGCCTCGCTATAGGGCGGGGCGCGGTCCCAACCCTGGAGGAGATGCCATGCATTGTTGGAAGGCAGTCGTGTCCCTGGTCGCGGTCGTCTCGGTTACCGCGTGCGGGGGAGTGGAAGCGGAGCGTGGTCTGGGGACACAGACGGCCGCGCTGACGGCGGGGACGTCCCAGGGGTGCACCTTCACCGCGGCGGTCGTGGCGCGGTCCGGCCCATTCCCTTACATCTACGACGTCAAGGTCACCCGTGAAGCGAGCGACACCTGTCCCTGGGCCGCGAGCACCGCGGTGGTGGGGTATGGCACGGGGGCGGTCCCGACCGCGTGGTTGGTGGCCAACGACCTGGGCGTGGCTGTGAGCTACACGTTCCGGACGGGCGGCCCGTCGCCGCAGCAAGTCGGGCTCAAGAGCCTGGCGCCGGACACCCTGGCTGTCGTCCGGTCCACGGTGCTGACCACCAACTCGCTGGGTACATTCATCTACTCGGGGAACCTGGCCATCGCGCCGGATGGGACGACGCTGACCGTGAGCGGCACCAAGAACGCTCCGCTCTATGGGGAGACGGGCTCGGGCAACAACTACGTGGCCACCTTCCCGGACTTCTTCACCAGCGAGACCGCTCCGTCCATCGTCGCGTTCTGACGGTGTGGGGCCGCTGCTCCCGTGTCTTCGCGGGAGCAGCGGTTCGCGCTCGCGGCCTGGGAGGGCGTGCGCGGACCG
Source organism: Myxococcaceae bacterium JPH2 (assembly GCA_016458225.1). Taxonomy (NCBI): domain Bacteria; kingdom Pseudomonadati; phylum Myxococcota; class Myxococcia; order Myxococcales; family Myxococcaceae; species Myxococcaceae bacterium JPH2. Next base: position 27,961 of record JAEMGR010000022.1, read on the forward strand.
GACTCAGTTCGCGCTGCCGGCGGGCACGTCTTGGGTCGGCAGCGCCGCCGCTTCGGGCGCGAAGGGGGGCAGGTGAGGCAGTGCCTCGGTGGCGGTCAGCTCGACGGTGGTGGACCTCAACCAGCCGATGACGCGGAGGCCTTCCGTGCCTCCCGCGGGGCAGGTCTGCGGATCGCTGAACAGGTAGACGTTCGCGGAGTCCTCAGCCGCGTCGCGGACGTCCACGGTCGAGTTCCCCGAGTACACCAGCTGCCCCTGGCTGTTGTACGCCTTCACGTAGACGAGGTGCTGCTGGGCCACGGGCATCCCGATGAGCGCCCCGTCGATGGCGCTGCTCCCGACGGTCATGGCCTTGGGCGGAATCCTGAGGACGGGGCCCTCCAGGGATGCTGTCGCGCTTGCGACTCCGCACGGGTCCTTCTCCAGCGAGACATGCACTTTGATGGCATTCGTGAAGACGCCCTGGGGCTGCGGCTGGGGGTTCTCCTCCTTGTCACAGGCTCCGAGCAACACACAGCTCGTGCTCAGCACGACACTCCACGCGACTCGCCTCATGTGTCCTCCTGCTCGAACAGCAGATGTCTTGGCATCCGGGTGCGTGCGGGGCCTGGGAGGTCGAACCTCGGCCCCGCACTCCGGGTAGTAGCTGGTGGATGGCCAGACGTCGAGCCCGGAACTCCTTGAGCGGCGCGAAGGAGCGCCACGGGTGCGACGCACCGCTGGAAATGGACGGTGTGTCCATTGGACACTAAGGTGAGCCCATGAGCGATTCCTCCCCTGTGTGTCTTTTCCGCCGGGAGTACGAGCCTGCGGCCCTGCTCGCGGCGCACCCGCCGGTGCTGCGCCATCCCCACAAGCAGCTCGTGTTCGACATGGCGTGCCCGCCCGGCGCGGTCCACGCGGGGCGCATCGTGCTCACCCGCTGGCAGGCCGCGCCCTTGCCTGAGGTCGTGGGACTTGCCCGGACAGCCGTCCTCGCGGTGCCCGGGACGTATGACCATGGCGAGGACGATGCGGGGGTGTGGCATGTGAACTTCGCTGACCCTCGGCTCTTCGTGGCCTATGGCTCGGGGCTGCTCGCGCAGGATGAACTCCAGGCCGCGGAGCATCCGGTGCTCGGGGCACTGCGCGAGGCGCTGCTCGCGGAAGGACACCCGGCGCTGACCGAGGTGGCTGGCGCGTCGACGCCCGTCCTGGTCCAAGGCGCGGAGCGCAGGTGCTCCATCCAGACGCAGCCGGACCTCGCGGCGGGGCGGCCCCTGGGCCTCTACGGCAATCGCTTCGCGGCGGCGTCGTCCCAGGTCGTCCGTGGCGCGGTGCGCGTGCTGCATCCGCCGACCCGAAGCAACCTCATCGCCATCGCCGCGCCGGTTGGCGGACACGGTCCCTACTTCCGCCGACAGCTCGAGCAGATCCTCACCACGGCATTCACGGGCTTCGCCGCCGCCGTCACGGAGTCCCGGCGCCAGTGGCCCGGTGTGGCGGTGGAGGTCCGCACCGGCTTCTGGGGATGTGGTGCGTTCGGTGGCAACCGCCACGCGATGACCTTGCTCCAGCTCCTCGCGGCGCGGCTCGCGGGGGTGGACCGCGTGCGGTTCTACACCTTCGACGACGCGGGACAGGCCGCGTTCCAGGCTGGCGCGGAGGACCTGGAGTCGGTCCTCTCCGCGGGGACACGAGGCGAGCCGCTCGCGGAGCTTGTCGAGCGGATCGCGGACCTGGACTACGCGTGGGGCGTGAGCGACGGAAACTGAGCCCAGTGGGTCACGTGCGCCGGGAGCGACGCACGTGAACCGCGAGCTCTAGGCGCGGCGCTTGCGAGCCCGCAGCGCGCCGAGCACCGCCAGGCCCATCATCGCCAGGGTCGACGGGTCTCCTCCCGCGGCGGCGCAGCCTCCGCTCTTCTCACCCGGGGAGTCAGGCGGGGGCGCGGGAGGCGGAGGGGTCGCCGGCTTCACGATGGTCCAAGTGGCCGTGGCCGGAGAGGGATCCACATTGCCCGCGCGGTCTCGGGCACGGACGCTGAGGCGGTTCGGTCCTACCGACAGGTTCTCGAAGGTGACGTGGGCCTCGCAGGCCACGTAGGCGCCCGAGTTGAGGCTGCACTCGAACGTCGCGCCCACCTCGGAAGTGAAGTCGAACGTGGCGCGCGTGTCCTGCGTGTCGCCCGATGGGCCCGAGGCGATGGCCGTGTCCGGCGCCGTGCTGTCGACCGTGAAGTGGACCCCCGCGGACTGGGGACCTTCGTGGCCCACGTTGTTGGTGGCGGTCGCCGCCAGCGTGTGCGCGCCTTCTGTCAGCGGCGCGGTGAGGGGCAGTTGCCAGTGCCCCGCCGAGTCCGCGGACACCGTCCCCACGGACACCCCATCGAGCAGGACGGTGATGGTGCTGTTCGGCTCGGCCGTGCCCGTGGCATCGGGTGTGGTGTCCTGCGTCACCGAGCCCTCGGCGGGGCCAGTCACCACCGGCGCGGCGGGGACGAGGGTGTTCACCGTGAAGCCGCGCGAGTTGGACGCGGGGCTGGTGTTGCCCACGGCATCCGTGGCGGTGGCCCGCACGGTGTGCTGACCGTTCGGCAGGGACTGCGTGGGCGTGAAGCTCCAGTTGCCGCTCGCGTCCGCCACGACGCTGCCAACCGATTCGCCATCCACGAGGACGATGACCGTGCTGACGGGCTCGGCCGTCCCGGCGTAGGTCGGCGTGGCGACGCCGAGGAGGGCGCCGTCAGCCGGCGTCGTCATCACGGGGGCTGTCGGCGGCGTGCTGTCCACGGTGAAGGCGAGGAGCGCGGAGTCCGGGCCGACGTTGCCCGCGGCATCCGTGGCGGAGGCCCTCACCGCGTGCGAGCCGTCCGCCAGGGCCGAGGGTTGCTCGAAGGTCCACGTGCCGCTCGGGGTCGCGGGGGGGGTGCCCACCTTCACGCCATCCACGAAGACCGTGATGGTGCTGCGCGCCTCGGCTGTTCCGCTGAAGGTCGGCCGAGCGTCGCGGAGCTTCGCCCCGTGCGCGGGAGCGGTCACCTCGGGCGCGGCGGGGGCCAGCGTGTCCACGTTGAACGTGCGCGCGGTGGAGTCGGCGCTGCTGTTGCCCAGGTCGTCCGAGGCCGAGGCGCTCATCGTGTGAACGCCCTCCGAGAGGGCCGAGGGCTGCGTGAAGCTCCACGTGCCGCTCGCGTTCGCGGGAGTGGTGCCCACCGCCACGTGGTCCACGCGGACGGTGACGGTGGCGTTGGGCTCGGTCGTGCCGGAGTAGGTCGGCGTCGAGTCCTGAGTCACGAGGCCGTCTGCGGGTGATGTCACCACCGGGTCCGGCGGGGGCGTGGTGTCCACCGTGAGCGTGACGGTGGAGGACGGGGCGCTGACGTTGCTCGCGGCATCGGTGGCCGTGGCCTTCACCGAGTGCGTGCCATCCGGCAACGGCGAGGACTGACTGAAGGTCCAGTGGCCGCTCGCGTTCACGGGGGTGCTCCCCACCACCCCGTTGTCCACGAGGACGGTGACGGTGCTGTCGGGCTCGGCCGTTCCGCTGTAGGTCGGCATCGCGTCCCGAGTGCGCAGGCCGGTGGCTGGCGACGTCACCACCGGGGCCGGCGGGGACGTGGTGTCCACGGTGAAGGTCACGGTGCTGCTTCGCAGACTCTGCACGGCCTGCGAGGTGTTGACCGCAATGGCCTGCACGGTGTGGCTTCCGTCCGCCAGGGACATCGTTGGTGTGGCGGTCCAGGTCGTGTTGCTCGCGGTGACTCGCGCCGCCTCCTGTCCATCCACGAAGACGACGATCACCGTGCCGGCGGGAGCTGCGAAGGGGAGGGTGCCCGCGAGCACGGGGTGGTTGTCCTGCGTGCGCGTCCCGGGGCCCGGGGTCGTCACCGCCGGCACAGGCATCTCGGCGGGGAAGAAGCTGCTGGAGATGAGGGTGAGGCTCCCCGAGCCGCCCGTCTGGGCTCCGTAGGCCGTGCCTCCCGGCGCGGTGCTGTCTTGCTGCACGCCCGCGCTCCCGCCGCTCACCGAGGTGGCCTGGGGCTGACAGGTTCCAGACCCGCGTTGCAACAGGATGCGGCCGCCGCCACCACCGCCACCCGGTCCGACCGCGGAACCTTGGTTCGCACGGCCACCGGGGCCGCCCGAGGCCACGAAGTTCCCGCAGCTCGCGGGCGTCGTCGCGACGCGCACGTAGATGCTGCCGCCGCTGCCGCCACCGCTGGCGGCGTCCTGGTTCGCGGAGTTGCCGCCCGATGCTCCGGCGGAAACGATGGAGCCGCTCCCCGTCATGGCGTTGGCTCGGACGAAGACGATTCCACCTCCCGCGCCGCCACTGACCACGGTGGCGCCCGTCGACGTGACATGGCCCGCGCCGCCGCCGCCGCCCATCACCAGGTGATCGAGGGGGTTGTAGGTCAGGGCCGCGCCTCCCTGGCCACCCATCGCGCGGTTGCCATCCATGACCCATGAGGAGTTGCCACCCTGGCCGCCCGTCCCCGCGTTGCCGCCGCCTCCGCCTCCGGCCGCCAGGCACACGCCGCCACCGCCCGCGTTCGCCACGCGGCCCCGCCCGGTCTGCGTGGTCCCGAAGCGCGTCGAGGCAATGCCCTCGCCCTTCTGGGCGCCCGACGCGCCGGCCTCGTCCAGGCCCGTGCAGCCGAGTGCTCCCGTGAGGTCATCGCGTGACACGCCGCCTCGGAAACCCTTCCCCGACACGTTGATGCTGGGGGAGGCGTTGAGCGCCACCTCCCCGGTGGCCATCAAGGCCACCACGCCGCCCGTGCTCCCGTTCCAGGCCGGCGCGACGAGGACCCCCAGGGTGTTGATGGTGATGGCCGTGTATTCGCGCACGCGGATGACCTGGGTGACGCTGCTCGCGTAGCTGTTCACCAGGGGCACATCGAGCGCCATCACGTTGCCCGTGACACCCGTCAGTCGGGCCAGCTCCCATCGGCCCACCGGATCCGCGTCGAGGTTGACGGGACTGGGCCCTCCCGAAGGGGGCTCGGGCACGACGCCCGTCATCTGCATCACCAACACCAGGTCGCCCACCGCGAAGCCGGAGAGGGTGGTCACCTGGAGGCTGGTATCTCCCGGGGCGGCGGGGGCCGTCAGCGCGCTGTAGGCGTTGATGACGCTGCTCTGCGTGACGGTCAGGGCGCCGTCCTTGCCCGTCCCCAACCCGTAGGTGTCGGGTCCGGCGAGCGCGGATGTGGCGCAGAGGGTGGCCGCGAGCAGCGCGGCCTTCAAGAGAGGCCAAGGGCGTTGAGTCATGGTGTCGGTGTCCCGGTGTGCTCGGCGGACCTTCAGCAGGGAAAGCATTCGCTCCCAGAGGCGCGAGGCCCGTGGGCGTGGGGTGAATCCAGCAAGGGGGACGCTCGGACCGCGCAACGCGGGAGAGGCGGTCCGTCAGCGTAGGCCCGCATTCAAGCCGTTGCCGCTCGGGCGGACAAGCCGCAGGCCCGCGGTTGGATCCATGTCTGGGATTGCAGTGAATCGCGGAACTCGAACAAGTCGCTGCGCTGCTCGCGGGCCGCGAGTCGATGGGTGATTCAGTACCCCACGTGGAGGCGACCGGGAGGCAGGGCCGCTCGCAGCCGGTTCACTTCGGGCTCGGGGATGCGCTTGAGTCCGAGCTTGAACTGCTCGAGGTGCGCGAGCCGCGCGAGGTTCCCCGGCAGCGCGAGCAGGTGTCCCTGGAGGAAGCCGGCGTGGGTCAGCGCGGGCAGCCGCGCCATTCCGGAGACGAGCGCCTCGACCTGATTCATCGGCATCGTATCGAAGCGCCACCACCACAGCTTCTTGAGTCGCGGGAGCTGGAGCAGGACCTTGGGGAAGCCCTCCAGGGCCGTCGCGTCGAGGAACAGCTCCTCCAGCATGGGCAGAGTGCCCAGGACGTCCGGGAGCTGTCGCAGCGCGACGCAATAGCGCAGGCTCAGCGTGCGCAGCTCGGAGAGCTGCCCCAGGGATTCGGGCAGCGTCGTCAGGGGCAGGGACTCCAGGCTGAGCGAGCGCAGGGACTTCAGCTCACCGATGCGCGGCGACAGCACCGCGATGTCATTCGAGTCGAGCGTGAGGTGCTCCAGCCAGGTGAAGGAGAAGACCTCCTCGGGGATGGTGGTCAGCCTCTTCAACGCGAGGCCGAGTCGCGGAACGTGCTCGCCGCGAGCCGCCTTTTCCCGCACGGCGGCCACGGCCTTCCCCGCGGGCCCGAGTCGGGTGTCCTCCAGGAGTGGCTCTCCTCGCCGCAGTCGCGTGAACAGCCCATCCCAGTCGAGCTGCGAGGAGGTGACGCCATCCTCGTCCTCCTCCTCCGCCTGCCATGCGCCTGGGAGGAGCGCTTCGTGCGGATGGAGTCGCTGGCGCGGTTGGCCCGTGTCGGTCAGGTATCCGCCCACGAGGACCTCCACGTCGAGCGCGCCATGCACCTGGAAGAAGTGGCCGTTCTCCACGACGGTGTGCACCGACAGCCCGCCGCCCACGCGACAGGTGCCATCCCCGGACGAGCGCGCGACGAGCACCTGCTGGACGCGCATGTCTCCGGTGACGACCATCGTGGCGAAGGTCGCGACGCGCTCTGCCTCCAAGGTTCCCAGCACCACCAGCAGGGTGTTGTCTGCCGCGTGGCTGTCCTCCATCAGGCCCTTCACGCGGACGTCGCCGGCCACGACGAGTGGCAGCGGTCCGATGACGAGCGAGTCCGTCTCCAGGTCTCCCTCATGGAAGAGGACGCCGTTCGCGGTGGCCGAGCGCCATTCCGTGGCCAGGCGTTCTCGCCACTCGGGCCGCGTGGCTGCTTCCACGCGAGGCCAGAGTTCCTGCTCGGAGACCACGCGTGCGCCGTGGAGTGGGGTTCCAGTCATCGGGGGCATCATGGTCCGAGGGACTCCTGTCGCGTTGGCTTCGTCATGGGATCCACGTCCGAGGAAAGGTCGCCACTGGAGTCGCGGACTGTTCCATGTCCTGCTCGCTGGAAAAAGGTGGCCCTCCTGGCGATGGCGCGTGTCGTGACGCGGTGGCCCGCGGCATTCCGATTGACGGGTACCCGACGAATGCCCTTCATCGCGGCTCGGACGCACCCTGAGGTCGGGATGCCGAGGCACTCGGGGCGCGGGGTCGCGTAAGGTGGCGGACACCATGGTTTCCCTCCGGCCTCTCGCGCTCTCCTTCCTCGTCGTGGTCGGCCTCGTGGCTGCGTGCGGCGGTGATTCTCCTCCTCCCCCGAAAGAGAACCCCGATGGCTCCGCTTCGCTCGTGTGCAGCGATGCGGGCACCACGGCCTGTGGTGACGTCTGTGTGGCCACCGCGAGCGACCCCGCCCACTGTGGAGGTTGCAACAAGGCGTGCGCGACGGGCGAGCTGTGCACGCAGGGCGTCTGCAGTGCCGCCTGTTCGACGAGTGAGACGCGGTGTGGCAGCGCCTGCGTGAACACCACGAGCGACTCCGCGAACTGCGGTGGGTGCGGTGTGGCGTGCTCGACGGGGCAGTCCTGTGTGAGCGGGAGCTGTGCCGTGGTCTGCGTGATTGGCGGCCAGCGGATTGCCGCGGGGACGGTGAACTCGGCGAACGCCTGTGAGCAGTGCCAGCCCACGATGTCCGCGACCGCATGGACCTCGCGCGCGGATGGAACGCAGTGCGGCTCGGGGCAGGTCTGCTCCGTGGGCGCGTGCGCCTCGGGATGCTTCATTGGCAACACGTTCTTCGTGGCGGGGACTCCGAATCCCGCGAACGCGTGCGAGGCCTGCGCTCCGGCGACGTCGACGACCGCGTGGACGGCGCGCTCCGGCATCCCACTGCTGGTCGGTGGCAGCGACGTCGTGGCCCAGGGCTGGACGACCATCGCGCAGTCGCCGAGCTCGCTCACGTATGGCACGGACTATGTCCGCCTCGAGACCTCGACACCCAGCAATTCTCGGTCGGGTGGGCAGCTGCTCCTCGTGCGGTCGAAGGCCTTCGACCCGGCCAGGCCCTACGCGATTCGCGTGACAATGCAGGTCGAGTCGGTGAACAAGCACAACAGCCTCGACAGCGCGGCGGCCATCCTGGTGGGCTTCACGCCCACGGTTGGCAACCCCACGGAACGCTCGCAGATGGTCTACCTGGACAGCTCGGCGATTGGCTGGGCGGATGACACTCAGGCGGCGGCGTTCCCCGTGACGGATGGCCTGTTCCACGTCTACGAACTCTCGGTGGATGCCGCGAAGGTGGCGACGGTGAGCGTCGACGGCATCGCGAAGCTCACGCGCAACAACTTCACGGCGAACGGCACCCTCGCCATCGGGGATCAGACCAACGACGGGGGCTTCGATGCCGCGACGCGGGTCAAGTCGGTCGAGCTGCGCTGTCAGTGAGCCGGGGCGCTTGGCGCGGAGGTCGGCGAGGAGCCGCGGTCGCTTGGAAGGTCGCGATCTGCTGGTCCTCCGCGTCGACCTCGCGGACTTCGTAGGGGGCCAGCTTCCGCCCGCGAGACAGCTCGCGGGCTTGTGCCTCCACGGGCCCATCGTTCGCGCCCGTCAGGTACGAGATGTTGGCCTGGCTGCCCATCTGGGCGTGCCAGGCTGAGGCGAGAGCCGCGGATGACGCCCGTCAGGCCGCCGTGCGGGCGTCGGAGCCGCAGGCCACCGTGCTAGCGTCCGAGCATGGTCTCGCTCATCGTCGTGTTCGCCATCCTCGGCGCGCTGCTCATCGGAGGAATCGTGGTGTTGCTGCGGGCCACCGTGGGCGCGGATATGCGTCGCGAGAAGGTGCTCACGCAGGGCGAGGCCGCGACGGCTCACATCCTCGGATGGGAGCGGACCGGGTTCAGCCACGGGCACCACGACATCCTCCGCTTCTCGATCCGCATCCACTTTCCCGAGGGTGGACCTGTGATCGAGACCACGGCGAAGCGCCTCATCCGTCCCATGGATGCGCCGCTCTTCCAGAAGGGAATGGAGCGTCCGGTGCGCGTCCTGCGTGAGGGCGAGCGCCTCCAGGTGGAGTTCGAGTAGGCGCCCGGTGCCTGTCGGGCGCTCCGCTTGCGCGTGCAGCTAGCGAGTCTGCGCCGCGCGCCCGCGGCCCCGGCCATTGCGTCCCTCGGAGGGGGCGCCTTCGGCCTTCTCTCCGACGTAGGCCGCGAGGTGCTGGCCCGTGAGCGTGGACCGCGCGGCAACGAGGGCCGCGGGTGTCCCTTCAAACACAATCTTCCCGCCGTCATGACCCGCGCCGGGCCCCAGGTCGATGATCCAATCGGCGTGCGCCATGACCGCCTGATGGTGCTCGATGACGATGACCGACTTGCCCGAGTCCACCAGGCGATCCAACAGCCCGAGCAACTGCGCGACGTCCGCCAGATGCAGGCCCGTGGTGGGCTCGTCCAGCACGTAGATGCCGCCGTCCTCGCCCATGTGCGTCGCGAGCTTCAGCCGCTGCCGCTCGCCTCCGGACAAGGTGGTGAGGGGCTGGCCGAGCCGTACGTAGCCGAGCCCGACGTCCGCCATGCGCTGGAGAATCGCCTGCGCGACCGGAAGCTCCGCCTTCTTGCTGCCGAAGAACTGGAGCGCCTCGTCGACGGCCAGGTCGAGCACCTCGGCGATGTTGAGCCCACCCAGCCGATAGTTCAGCACCGAGGCTTGGAACCGGCGGCCCGCGCACTCCTCGCAGACCGTGGTCACCGTGGCCATCATCGCCAGGTCCGTGTAGATGACCCCGGCGCCGTTGCACGTCGGGCAGGCCCCCTCGGAGTTGGCGCTGAACAGCGCGGGCTTCACGCCGTTGGCCTTCGCGAACGCCTTGCGGATGGGCTCCAGCAGGTCCGTGTACGTCGCCGGGTTGCTTCGCCGCGAGCCGCGAATCGCGCTCTGGTCGATCGACACCACGCCCTCGCGACCCGACACCGAGCCGTGAATCAACGAGCTCTTTCCCGACCCGGCCACGCCCGTCACCACCACGAGCACGCCGAGCGGAATGTCCACGTCGACCTTCTTCACGTTGTGCGAGGTGGCCCCCCGCACCTTCAGCTTCCCGGACGGCGTGCGCACCGATGGCTTCACCGCGGCGCGGTCATCCAGGTGCCGACCCGTGAGCGTGCCGCTGGCCCGCAGTCCCGCGACGGTGCCCTCGAACACCACCTGCCCACCCGCCGTGCCCGCGCCCGGCCCGATGTCGACGACGTGGTCCGCGATGGCGATGACCTCGGGCTTGTGCTCGACGACCAGCACCGTGTTGCCCTTGTCGCGCAGCCGCAGCAGCACGTTGTTCATGCGCTGGATGTCGTGCGGGTGCAGGCCCACCGTCGGCTCGTCGAAGACATACGTGACGTCGGTGAGGGCCGAGCCGAGGTGACGAATCATCTGCGTGCGCTGCGCTTCTCCGCCCGACAGCGTCCCGGCTGGACGGTCGAGGCTGAGGTAGCCCAGTCCAATCTCCACGAACGAGTCGAGCGTCCGCTGGAGCGTCGCGAGCAGCGGCGCGACGGTGGGGGCGTCCAGGCCGCGCAGCCAGTCGGCCAGGTCGCTGATCTGCATCGCGCACGCCTCGGCGATGTTGATGCCCTTGAGCTTGCAGGCCCGGGCGGCCTCGTTGAGCCGGGTGCCCTTGCAATCGGGACAGGCGGAGTAGGTGACCGCGCGCTCGACGAAGGCCCGGATGTGCGGCTGCATCGCCTCCCTGTCCTTGGACAGGAAGGACTTCTGGATGCGCGGAACCAACCCTTCATAGGTCAGGTTCATGCGCTCGACCTTCACCTTCGTCGGCTCGCGATAGAGGAAGTCGTGCCGCTCCTTCTGCGTGTACTTCCGGATCGGCTTGTTCGGATCCAGGAACCCCGACTCCGAGAAGATGCGGACGTGCCAGCCATCGGCGGTGTACCCCGGAATGGTGATGGCGCCCTCGGCGAGCGACTTCGACTCGTCGAAGAGCTGGGACAGGTCGATGTCCGTCGCCGAGCCCGTGCCCTCGCAGCGCGGGCACATGCCTCCGTTGACCGAGAACGAGCGCTGCTCGGTCTCCGTCTTCCCGTCGCCCTTCTCGACGGAGATCTGCCCGGCCCCCGAGACGGACGGGACATTGAAGGACAGGGCGTTGGACGAGCCGACGCGCGGCTTGCCGAGCCGACTGAAGAGCACCCGGAGCATCGCGTTGGCGTCCGTCGCGGTGCCCACCGTCGAGCGGACGTTGGCGCCCATGCGCTCCTGGTCGACGATGATGGCGGTCGTCAGCCCGTCGAGTACGTCGACCTCGGGCCGCGCCAGCGTCGGCATGAAGCCCTGGACGAAGGTGCTGTAGGTCTCGTTGATGAGCCGCTGTGACTCGGCCGCGATGGTGCCGAACACGAGCGAGGACTTGCCCGAGCCCGAGACGCCGGTGAACACCGTCAGCCGCCGCTTGGGCAGCTCGAGGCTCACGTCCTTCAGGTTGTTCTCCCGCGCGCCTCGGACGCGAATCATGTCGTGACGGTCCGCGAGATGCGGGGGAGGGGTGTGCTTGGGCTCGGTCATGGCGTGGGCACCAATGGCGGGAGAGGAGGGGGACTGCGGCGGCACCTTTAGCCCGGCCGGGCGGCTTCCGGGCGATGAAGGCGACGCCCCTTCGAGGCGGCCCCCGGCCCTTCAAGGGCCAGGGTGGCGAGTTCGATATATGCCTTGACGGGTATATGCCTCGTGACGTATCTATTGGGCATGGATTCCTCATTCGCGATCATCGCGGAGCCGAACCGCCGGGCCATCCTCAGTCTGCTGGCCGCGTCGGAGCACTCTGTCGGTGAACTCGAGACGCAGCTCCGGATGCCTCAGACCTCGGTGTCGAAGCACCTGCGGGTGCTGCGAGAGGCGGGCTTCGTGGAGTCCCGAGTGGAGGCGCAGCGGCGCGTCTACCGGATCCGCCCTGAGCCGCTGATGGAGGTCGATGCCTGGCTCGCCCCCTTCCGGCGGTTCTGGAACGACCACCTCGATGCACTCGAGCGCCACCTGGACCGGATGGGGCAGACCCCTACGAAAGGAAAGAACCGATGATGCAGCGCGAGAAGTACGTGCCTGGGCGCGCGGCTGGCGCCAAGGTCCAGAAGACGGGTGACACGTGGACGCTGGTCCTCGTTCGTGACCTCCGTCACCCCCCGGCGAAGGTCTGGGAGGCGCTGACCGAGCCCGAGCACCTGTCCGAGTGGGCGCCGTTCGATGCGAACCGGAGCATGGCGGCGGTGGGGCCGGTGATGCTCACGGCCGTTGGGGCGCCGACCCCGCAGGTCTCGGAGACGACGGTGAAGCGGGCCGAGGCGCCGCGGCTCCTCGAGTTCACCTGGGGAGGCGGAGACCTCCGCTGGGAGCTGGAGCCGCACGCCAGCGGTACGCGCCTGACGCTCTGGCACAACATCAACCGCGGCTTCATCACCTGGGGCGCGGCGGGCTGGCACATCTGCTTCGACGTGCTGGAGCACTTCCTCGCGGGCGAGGCGATTGGACGCATCGTCGGAGGCGAGGCGATGAAGTTCGACGGCTGGCAGCGGCTGATTGGCGAGTACGCGGAGCAGTTCGGCGTGCAGGCCCCTGGTTCTTCCTCCAACACTTCAAAGCGCTGACGCGCGGAGCACAAACACTCATGGACTCGACCCTTCAGAACCCGGCCCTCGTCGCCGCGAAGACCTCCTCCAAGGCCATGACCGCGCTCTACTGGAGCGTCACCGTCCTCTTCTGCTTGCAGATGGGCTTCACCGCCTACGCGCAGTTGACGCTGCCGCAGGTGTCGGAGGCGTTCACCCACCTCGGCTTTCCCAACTACTTCCGGCTGGAGCTGTCGTGGGCCAAGTTGGTGGGCGTGGTGGTGATGCTCGCCCCCGTGCCGGCGCGGCTCAAGGAGTGGGTGTACGCGGGCTTCGCCTTCAACCTCGTCTCCGCGGTCCTCGCGCACGTCGCGGTGGGGGATGGCGTGTCGGCGTGGGGCTGGGCGGCGGCCACCGGCGTGCTCTGGGCGCTGTCGTACTTCGCGTGGCGTCGCCTGCAGGCCGCGTCCTCGCGGGCCTGACCTCACGCCAAATCTGTCTGGAGAAAGACAGGGCTTGTGCCCTGTCTGTTGTTCGAGCAGTGGTATCGCCGAAGGCAGCCTCAATCCGTCATGGAGTTGGATGTGACCAAGAACAAGCCCCTCCCGCCGGCCGCCGTGTCCGCCCTGATTGATGAGAAGGTTCAGGAGCTCGGAGGGTGGCGCGCCAAGGTCTTCGCGCGGGTGCGCGAGCTCATCCACGAGGCGGACCCCGAGGTCGTCGAGGAGCTGAAGTGGATGGGAACGCCGGTCTGGTCCCACGACGGCATTCTCTGCACGGGCGAGACGTACAAGAGCGTCGTCAAGCTGACCTTCCTCAAGGGCGCGGCGTTGAGCGACCCCGCCGGGGTGTTCAACTCCGGCCTCGAGGGAAACGCTCGGCGGGTCATCGATATCCACGAGGGTGACACGCTCAACGAGAAGGCTTTCAAGGACCTCATCCGCGCGGCGGTGGTCCACAACCTCATGGGCAAGAGCGAGCCGAAGCCGAAGCGACCGGCGCGCAAGCGGACCCCGTAGCGCGGCGCCCCGAAGGGCTCACGCCCGCGCGAAGGTGCCCAGACACGGCTGGCAGCGCTCCGCGGACGGCGGGTTGCGAGCGCCGAAGGGCGCACGTGCCGTGTCGCCGCGGGGTCACCCGAGTCGCATGGACAGCTCGACGTCTTCCGCGAAGGGAATGGACAGGTAGCCCGCGGTGGAGGAGCGCACGCGCGCCAGGTACTCGGGGCTGTCGTCGGCGTTGTCCGCGACGATGAGCGCGCCCGACCGGAGCTGCTTCTCCACTCGGGCCAGGATGTCGGGGTAGAGCGCCTTGGCGCCATCGAGCAGGAGCAGGTCGATGCTCGCTGGCAGGTCGACGCTCAGCGTTCGCAGCGCGTCTCCCTCGCGAATCTCCACCAGGTCACCGAGGCCCGCGGCCTCGAGGTTCGCGCGCGCCCGAGCCACCTTGGAGGGCTCGAACTCGCTGGTGATGAGCTGGCCGCCGCCGTTGTCTCGCAGCGCCGCGGCGAGGTGCAGCGTCGAGATTCCAAACGAAGTCCCGAACTCGACGATGGTCCGGGCGCGTGTGCTGCGCGCCAGCATGTAGAGCAGGTGGCCCGTCTCCCGCGAGACGGGGAGCGCGTAGTCCTTCAGATTCCCATACAGATGGAGGTACTCGGTCTTGCTGCGCATCAGGCGCAGCCGCTCCTCGGGGGAGAGGGCGGCAAGCGAGGGATTCGCCATGGGCGAGGCCGCGTCGGCCTCCGTGAACAGGCGATGAAGCAAGGGGGCGACAGGGGAAGTGGTCAGCGTGGTCATGTCTGCATCCGTATCAAAGAGAGGCGCCTATGATGCGACCTGCTCTTCGCGTTCCCTATTCGCATTGCCCTCCGCGCCCATGACCGCTCGCCGAAGCCCGCAGATTTCCTCGCGAAAGAAGCCCAAACAGGCCCGCTCGGCGGACCTCGTCGCCACGATTCTGGAGGCCGCGGCTCAGGTTTTGGCGAAAGAGGGAGCGCAAGGCTTCACCACGGCGCAGGTGGCCGAGCGCGCCGGGGTCAGCATTGGCTCGCTGTATCAGTATTTCCCAAACAAGGCGGCCATCCTCTATCGCCTCCAGAGTGATGAGTGGCGTCAGACGACTCGTCTGTTGAGTGACATCCTCGCGGACGTCCAGCGACCGCCCATGGAACGGTTGCGCGTCCTGGTCCATGCGTTCCTGCGCTCGGAATGTGAAGAGGCCACCATGCGCGGCGCGCTCGATGAAGCGGCCCCGCGCTACCAGGAGGCACCTGAGTCGCAGGAGGTGAGGGCCACCCTGGATGACGCGGTCGAGGCCTTCCTGTGCGAAGTGCTCCCGGTTTCTTCCGAGCCGACGCGCGCGCTGACGGGAGACCTGCTCACGACGACGCTCAGCACCGTGGGGAAGCGATTCTCGGAGAGCCCTCGGACTCCCGAGGAACTCTCCGCCTATGCGGACGCCATGGCCGACATGTTCTGCTCCTACCTGCAAGGCTTGTCTCGCGCGTGAGCTTCGGCGCGAAGTCATCCCCTCCCAGGTGAAGCCTTGCGCCGCTGTTCGTGGCGGCATGAGGCGTGGAACCTGGAGGCGCGCAAGGCCGGATGAGCCCTGGCCCGTCGTCGCTCACGGACGGGTGTTCGGTGTCGCGGCGCCCCAGCCATCCAGGAGCCAATCGCGCACGGCGAGGAAGCGCGCCGTGGGGGCAGCGGTGCGGCGCCAGGCCACCCAGAGGGTGCCCCAGGGGCGACGCGGGGAGCGCCGGCTCACCTCGGGCGTGAGGGCCACGATGCGGCCCTCGCGCAGCGCGGGGCCCACGAGATAGTCGGGCAGCACCGTCATGCCCACGCCGGCCTCGGTCAGCGCCAGCATCTCGTCGAGGTTGGCGATTCGGCAGACCACCTGGGTGGGCAGCGGTTCCTTGGGTCCGAGGGAGGCATGCCACCAGGGCGCGAGCATCGCGAGGTCCGCGTCGAACGCGATGAAGCGGTGCATTCCAAAGTCCCGCGCGCTTCGCGGGGTCCCCCAGCGCTTCAAGTAGGCGGGCGAGGCCACCGCGACGAAGCGCTCCTGCGCCACGGGGCGGACCTCCAGCCCAGGGGCTTCGGGAAGGAGCCCGACGATGCCCAGGTCCAGCTCGCCGTCCAGCAGGCGACGGGCCACGCGGCTCGGGACGTCGAAGCGGACCTCGAGCCGCAGCTCCGGATGTTTCGCGAGCAGTGCCGGCAGCCGAGGCCTCAGCCAGTGACGGAAGAACGGCCAGGGCCCGCCGAGCGACACCTCGCCGCGGACCGTGCGCTGGGCCTCGGAGGCTTCCTCCAGGGCGGCGTCCAGGAAGGGCAGGTGCTCGCCCAGTCGGGCGACGAGCGCGGTGCCCGCGGGCGTGAGGCGCGCGCGGCGTCCCACGCGCTCGAACAGGGCCACGCCCACTTGCTGCTCCAGCGCCTTGAGCTGCTGCCCCACGGCGGAGGCGGTGATGCCCAGTCGGGAGGCGGCGGCCGCCTGGGTGCCCGCCCGGCTCACTTCCCACAGCGTCCAGAGGGCCTCGCGATTGCCAAGCATCGCTTGAGTTTATGCGAAGACCCTCTCGGTATTCTTGTGGCTCGTCGGGGCGTACTACTCCCTCATGACATCGCCCCTTCGAGGGGCAGGAGACGCCGCGCCATGGGTGCCATGACCACCATGAAGGTTCTGTTGATCGTCACCAGCCATTCGCAGTTCGGAAGCACCGGCGAGCGCACGGGCTTCTGGCTCGAGGAACTGGCCGCGCCGTACGAGCAGTTCGCGCAGGCGGGAGCGCAAGTGGACATCGCGTCGCCGCAGGGAGGCGCGGCCCCGGTGGATCCGCGCAGCGAGAAGGAGCCCACGGAGGCGACGCGGGCCTTCCGAGCCGACGCGCAGGCGACGAAGAAGCTGGCCCACACGCTCACGCTCTCGGAGGTGAAGGACACCTACGACGCGTACTTCGTGGTGGGCGGGCACGGCGTGATGTGGGACCTGTCGAAGCATGCGCCGCTGCACACGCTGCTCTCCACGGGCTACGCCCGGGGCGCGGTGGTGGCGGCGGTCTGCCACGGGCCGGCGGCGCTGGTGGGCGTGAAGGGCCCGGATGGTAAGCCGTTGGTAGCGGGCAAGCGCGTGGCGGCCTTCAGCAACGCGGAGGAGAAGGCCGCGAAGTTCGACGCCATCGTCCCGTTCCCGCTGGAGACCCGGCTGCGCGAGCTGGGCGCGAAGTACGAGTCGGGTCCCTTGTGGCAGAGCTTCGTGGTGCGAGACGCCCGACTCGTCACGGGACAGAACCCCGCCTCCTCCGCCGAGACGGCGCGGGAGGTCCTCAAGGTCCTGCGCGAGAAGTAGCCCGCGCCCCCCAGGCGTGCCGAAGCGAAGGTGGCTTCGACACGCCCGGGCGGTACCGCTGTCTCGCTAAACCGCGAGGCTCAGTACATCTTCAGGTCGTACTTCGCGGTCGGAGTCCAATCGCTCCCCGCGGGCAGTCCGCGCAGGTCCGTCACCTTGATGGCATAGACACTGTTTGCCTGGGCGTTGGCGGTGACGCGGTACATCTGGCACGCGGGGATGGACGAGCTGCAGACGCGATTCTGCGTGCTGCCCAGCAGCGCCCCCAAGGTGCGCGTGGCGTAGTTGTACGCATAGATGTCGACCTTCATCAGCGCGCCGTTGCGCAGGTTGTAGGTGTCCACGGTCAGCACCTGGGTGGCGGGAACGAACACGATGACCCAGTCGATATCGCCCTGCCGGTGGAACGAGTGGTTGAGCTGGGGAGAGCCCGGGTAGGACGAGGCCGTGGTGTGCGTGTTGTCGTTCTCGTAGGCATCCGCCGGGGCCAGCAAGCAGTTCGCGGGCGGGCTGAAGCCGCTGTCGACACAGGCCCCGCTCACGCAATTGCAGCCGGTAATGCAGTCCGCTCCCGTGCTGCACGCGCGGACAGGCGCCCCGTTGCAGTACTCCTCGGAGGGCGGCGGGCCGAAGGCATCCGGTACGCAATACCCAGCCTCGCAAATACAGGCGGAGCGACACCCCAGGTCGTTCGCACAGGCTCGGGTCGCGAGCGGGGCCTCTTGGGTCGCCAGCTCCGTGGACGCCAGCCCTTCGTCCTGCGCCACATTGCCGCAACCAGCGACGGCCAGCAGCAGCGCCGCCATGCTCCAGTGCATCTTCATCTCAAGACATCCTCTGGGAGAGCTTCGATGAGCGCCTCATTGCGCCCAGTGGAGAGCCTTTCACCCGCAGCGATGGTGCATGGGCATCCAAGGACTGGCAAAGAAATGCAGTCGAGGCGTGGCTTTGTGGTGCGAGTGAACGCCCTTCCGCTTCGTCACGACGGCCAGCGGAGGCGCACCTGCGTCCCATGGGGCGCGAGCGACTGAATGGACAGGCTCCAGTGGAAGCGGCGCGCCAGCCGTTCCACGAGCGACAATCCGATGCCGAAGCCGGCGCGTTCGGGCTCGACTTGACCGAAGCCCACGCCTGTATCGGAAATGCTCCAGCCCTCGGATGCGATGTGGATGACGATGCGCCCCTGGCGGGTATAGGCGAGCGCGTTCTTGATGAGGTTGCCCATCATCACGCGAGCGACGGACGCCGGCAGTGGCACGATGACCGCGTCCTGCACCTGGAGGATGACCGTCACGTCCTCATGCGTGAGGTGTCTGCCATACAGCGCGACCCGCTCCCGGGAGACTCCCACCAGGTCGCACGACTCGTCCGTGCCACCTGTGCGGGCAAGCCAGAGGATGCCCTTCGTCAACAGGCCCATGTGCTGCACGGCCTGACGCAGGCGCTCGAAGGTCTCCGGGTCCTGGAGCCCGAGGGGAAGGCCGCGAATCCTCCCATTGCGCTGCTCCTGCATGGCCTGACGCGTCGCAAGGAAGACTGGCTGTCGGCCAAGGGGCCCACCTATGGTGGCGCGTTGAAGGACGTGCTGCTGCGGGCTGGTTATCGGGTCTGCCTCCTGGATGCACGTCTTCACGGAGCGCAAGCGAGACCCGACGCCCGGCCAGGCGCGCTCGCCAAACAAGCCCAGCAGGGCGAGCCCGCGAGGTACCTCGCGATCATTGCCGACACCGTCCGGGATTCGCGCGCGGTGCTCAACGCCGCGCTCGCGAAGGGCCGGCCGCCTCGGGTGCTGGTGGTGGGCTACGGCATGGGGGCGCAGGTGGGGCTCCTGCTGGCGGCGCGGGAGCCGCGCATCACGCACCTTGTCACGATGGTCCCTCCAGACATCGACCTCTCGATGGAAGAGATTGCGCCCTCGCGACACATGTCGAAGGTTCATCAGGACTGGTTGCTCGTGACCGCGAACCAGGACGACTTCGCTCCCACCCAGAGCAGTCGCTCGCTGTTCGAGGCCGCCCCCTCCCGCCGCAAGCGCCACCAGACCTTCGAGAGCGGGCACGTGTTGCCCCGCGAGTATCTGGACGCGGTGCAGCGTTGGCTTTCGGGGGGTAGTCGTACCGGCCTCTCCCCACGAGGTCGTGCCTGGAGGACAGACGCGTCACGGTGTCTTGGGTTCGCTCCGAGTGTGCAATGTCTTTGGGCCATGCCTGACTACATCGCGATTCCTGGCCAGTACTCCGGGGACATGTGGCACGTCGTGGCGGCCTGCCTCGTTCGCCGCAGGCTCATCATCGTGGTGACCATCATGGGCTCCGATGATGAGAAGAAGGCTCCTGCCATCCTCAAGTTCTTCCGCGACATCGGGCTGGGCTCGCGCATGCAAGTCATGCGGGGGCGCGCGCATGCGACCCAGGTGGAGTTCAACGGGCAGGTGGTCGATATCGCCGCGCTGCCCGGCAAGAAGCTCATGTGGCAGCACATGGCCTTTGTTCAGGAGGAGGTGGAGGGCGCGGTGCATCCGCTGTATCGCTGCACCTCCATGGTGATGCATGCGATGGAGGAAGTGATTGGCCGGACTCGCGTCATCGAGACGCTGAGAGCGGGCTTCACCGCGAACCTCCCGATATCGACGTGCGAGTACATCGCCAGCTACGTGTGCGAGATCCTGGCGCACAACGCGGGACGCAAGCTCCTGTTCGTACTGGGGCGCGTTGCCAAGTACAACACCGAGCACGACCTCACCGCGGAGCGGTTGCGGGCGATCGCCTCCGGGGCGCGAAGGACGGATTTCAGCCTCGTCCTCATTGGCGACGCGAAGAAGCTCCAACCCATCGTGGAAGAGGCTCAGGTCAGCATTCGGGGGCACCTGGACCTCCAGGACTGGACGTCGCTGACGGGCTCCCCCGAGGTGGATGAGCGGGCGCGTGCCTACTTCTGGCGCTGCATGGCGGAGTTGGCCCCCAACTTCGATGTGCAGTTCAAGTTCGTGGGGGGGCGCAGTGGGTCCACGGACCTGCCTGCCTTCATGGGGGTGGACGTGTTGTGTTGGGACATCTGCGATGTCTTCAATCCCGAGTACCTGCGCCTCTTGCTCACCGCGCCGCTGTTGTTGCGCCTGACCCATATCAGTGTCGCCACGTACCGAGGCAGCCCCATGACCATTGGCCCGGAGGGAGACATCAGTCTCGCTGCGGCGGTGAGCGCCTTCTTGGCCGGGACTTATGCCGAGCCTCGGCTGGTGTTTCAGGCATCCAGGTCGCTTCTGAAAGAAGAGGCGTCCGCCAAGAAGGTGGCGGACGCGCTGACGCCCATGGAAGCGGCGAAGGCCGTCTTGCTGCGCAGGTTGGAGCAGACCGCCTCCACTGTCTTCATCCTGCCCTATGACCTCCAGGATGACTCCGGGCAGCACTTCCCCTCGGTGCGCCCGACGAGCAGCACCCCTCTGGCCTTCAATGCCCTCAACCATGCCTTGCGGCCCTATTACACCCAGCAGAACGTGAACCTCCCCGACCTGGGCGCGCTCTTCTCTTTCCGGAACCAGGGCCGGCGCTTTGGTCATGAGGGCTGCTCCGTCCTGACCCGGTTGCCCAGTTGCAGCCCGACGCAGATCGTCAACCTGCTCGTCTTCCAATCCAAGATGAAGAAGCCGAAGGGGAAGTCCTTGGCGTCGGGTTCGGCGCTGGATGACGGAGGGCCGCCGGATGGACTGTCGCTCGGCTCCGGGCCTCGCGGCGGGTCGCGCTCATCGAGCAGCGCGTCCGGCCTGGGCCGCTCTGGCTCGGCCTCCAGCTCCAGTTCCAGCGCCAGTGGGGCCGGGTTCCTGCCTGTGATGCCATACCGAGCGGGTGATGTGGTTCGCGTGAGATATTCGATGGACTACGACGTCGTGGGCGAGGTGGTTGGAATTGAAGGGCACCTCGTGGGCGTGCGGGTCGACCATTGCTATCGACCAGGCACGGCCGACGAGTACGCGTCGGACCACACCCGAATCGTGCTCCACACGGTGATGCGCTGGCGGGCAGACCAGATCGACCGACACGAAGGCTGAGCTGGACGCGTCTTCTGGGTTCACGCCTCCGCTATCAAGGGGGCGGAGCGCGTCTCGCCGCCGCCGCGGCGATGCTCGCGGCGGTAGACCCCGGGCGTGCTTCCTTCCCACCGCTTGAAGGCGCGATTGAACGACGCCTCGCTCTGATAGCCGATGGTCTCCGCGAGTTCGCTCAGCGGAAGCTCGGTCTCACGAAGGAGCTGGGCGGCCTGGGTCATTCGCCAGCGCGCGAGGTACTCCAACGGCGGCATCCCCACGAGCTCGGTGAAGCGGGCGGCGAAGCCAGAGCGAGAGAGCGCGACCCCCGAGGCGAGGCTCTCGACGGTCCAGGGCGTGGCCGGCTGCTCGTGGATGAGCGCGAGCGCCTTGGAGATGTGCGGATCCGCGAGCGCGCACAGCCCATTCTCTCCGCACTGCCCCGAGGCGATGTGCACCCGCAGGGCTTGCACGAGCAGGATGTCCGCGAGCCGGCTCATGATGACGGTCGCCCCCGGCGTGGCCGCGGCGCTCTCGGCGATGAGCAGTTGCGCGGTCGATGCGAGGGAGGGCGCCACGGTGGGGTCATCCGCGGCGATGTGGACGAGCCGAGGCAGTCGCTCGAACAGCAGCGGCCGAGGCGTGGCTCCGACTCGGAACGAGCCCGCGACCAGCGTGGTGCGCGCGCCGTCTCCGCCGAGTTGGATGGCCCCCACGCCCCGGACGGGTTGGCACTCTCCCTTTCCCAGCAGGTGCAGAGGGCTGCCTTCGGCATCGCGAATCGTGTGCCCGCCGCCGTGAGGGAGCAGGGCGAGGTCGCCGGCCGAGAGGGTGATTGCCTCCTTGACACCCTCGACTTCCAGCCGGGCGGTCCCTCGCGCGACCAGGACCATGTGGGCGACGGGGTTCGCGCAGAACTGGATGCCCCAGGGCGCGCGCAGCTCGAACCGGCCATACAGGACCGTCGACAGGCGCATCGAGTCCAGCACGTCCGCGAGGACATCCGCGCCCTGCGCGTCCAGCGGGTTTGGACTCCCTGCAAATTCTTTTGGACTGGGTGACATGGCGCGTCCATAGCGGCGTTGGCATTTCCTCGCCATGCCAAACACCACGCAGCTCTTGTCTCCGTTTCGCCTCGGTCGCCTCGAATTGAAGAACCGGATGGTGATGGCGCCCATGACGCGGGCCCGGGCGCTCGTCGACGGCAATGTGCCCAATCCCCTCGCGGCCTCGTACTACGTGCAGCGCGCCTCCGCGGGGCTCCTCGTCACCGAGGGCACCCAGGTCAGCCCGCAGGGCGTGGGGTACATCCGAACGCCCGGCATGCACACGGCCGCCCAGGTGGCGGGCTGGAGGCGCGTCACCGATGCCGTCCATGCGGCGGGCGGCGTCATCTTCGCGCAGCTCTGGCACGTCGGGCGTGTCTCGCATCCCGACTTCCATGGTGGGCAGTTGCCCGTGGCTCCCTCCGCGATTGGCTATGAAGGGGAGGCCTTCACGTTCGAAGGCAAGAAGCGCGTCGTGGTGCCGCGCGCGCTCGAGACGGAGGAGCTGCCCGGCGTGGTCGCGCAGTTCCGGCACGCGGCCGAGAACGCGCTGGCGGCGGGCTTCGATGGCGTCGAGCTGCATGGCAGCAATGGCTACCTGTTGGATCAATTCCTCCGCGACGGCTCCAACCAGCGCACGGATGCGTACGGCGGCAGCATCGAGAACCGGGCTCGCTTCCCGCTGGAGGTGACGCGCGCGGTGGTGGATGTCTGGGGGGCGGAGCGCGTGGGGTACCGGCTCGCGCCGCAGTCCTTCCCCTACGCGGGTGTATCGGATTCCACGCCCGCCGAGACGTTCACCCATATGGCGCGGGAGCTGGGCCGATTGGGACTCGGATATTTGCACGTGACGGAGATGGTCTCGGGCAAGGATGCCCCGAGCCCAGAGCAGCGCATCTCTCCGTTGATGCGCAAGGCCTTCCACGGCGCATACATCGTCAATGGCGGCTACGACGCCCAGGCCGGCGAGGCCGCGCTCGCGCGCGATGAGGCGGACCTCGTGGCGTATGGCGTGCCGTTCCTCGCCAATCCAGACCTGCCCGCGCGCTTCCGGGATGCAGCGCCGCTCAACACGCCGGATGCCGCCACGTTCTTCACGGGCGAGGAGAAAGGCTACACGGACTACGCGGCGCTGCGCTGAGCACGTGCCTGCCGTTCGTGCTGGAAACGGCAGGCCCGCTCGAAGCACGAGGCGAGACGTCTACTTCGCCTCGTTCAGGAACTCGTGGATCATGGCCGCGGTCAGCTCGGGCACGCGGCTCCCGGCCTTGTTGTCCCCGCTCTCGGCCGCCCTCATGTACCCGCCGTGGATCGCGCCCGGGAAGAGCGCGAGCTGGGCATGGGGGAAGACACGCAGCATCTCGACGGCGTGCTCGGGGCGAATCACGTCCCCGTCCGCCGAGAGCACCAGGACGGGGGCGGAGATGGCCCGGAGCGCGCCCTCATCCAGGTCCTTGAACGACATCATCATCGCGACCGTCTTGTGGAACTGCGACAGGAGTCCCGCCTCGCCCTGGGGCGAGACACGGAGGTACGCGTCGCGCAGGGCCTGGGGCATGACGTCGACGGTGGCGGTCGGGAAGCCTTCCCACATGTACGAATAGCACCCGTCATGCTTGAAGAACGTCGACGCGAGGATGAGCGAGTGCACCAACGGACGGTGTCGCAGCGCGAGCTGCATGGCGATGACCCCGCCCGTGCTGAAGCCCAGGATGTCCGCGTCCTGGACGTGGAGCTGCTGGAGCAGGGCCGCCGTGTCGTCGGCCATCTGCTCGAACGACAGCGGGCGGTCCACGTCCGCCGTGTGGCCGTGGGCTTGCTGCTCGACGGCGATGATCCGATGGTCCTGGGCCAGCATGGGAATCAGCCGTCCAAAGGACGTGTCGATGGTCGAGCCGCCGCCGTGCAGGAGCACCAACGGCCGGCCGGACGCGGGGCCATGGACCTCGTAGTACATGTTGAGCCCATGGACCTGCGCATAGGCCCCGGGGGACGTGCGGACGTGTCCTTCGGCGGAGGCGCAGCCCGTCGTCACCAGGGCGAGGAGGAGGGCGGAGAACAGCGGTGCCGCGAGGTTCGGTTTCATGCCCGAGAAACGGGCGAGGCCGCGTGAAGGATACGGGGCCTCGCGCTTTTTCATCGCCCCGTCACGTCACCTCGTCCGGCAGCTCGCAGCGTGCGGTGGGCCCGCAGGACTTCATGCTGAAGTAGCCATTGATGCGGAACGGCACGTCCAGCTCGCGGCACACCTCGGTGAGGATCTCCGGGGTGTAGAAGTAGTTGCGCAGGTGTGACACGAGCCCGCTCTCGTCGAACACGAGGCGCGTGACGGCGCGCACCGCCTCGCCGTCGTCGTGGGCGTACCAGGAGAGCAGGATGGGCTCGCCGCGATGGAGGCGGACCTCGCCGCGCGGGAGGGTGGGGTGGGCGCCGTGCCGGTAGCGCAGCTCGACGCCGCACAGGGCCGAGAGCTCCGCGAGCAGCTTGCTGCCGAACAGCATGCCCGGGAGCACGCGTTGCCGGCCGACCTCGCGGCCGTATCCCGTGGAGGCGCCGACGACCTCGACGGTGGCGGTCTCCAGGAGCATGGCGGCGAGCCGGTCGATGTCTCGCGCATTGAAAGCCTCGCAGAAGGCATCGAGCCGACGGGCCGTCATCGGGGGGCCCTCGCTCGGCTCGGGCGCTTGGACGAGCTTGCCGCGCCCGCGATGGAGCGCCGCCTTGATGGCGCCCACCGTGGTGGACAGGGCCTCCGCGGTCTCCTCCAGGCTCAGGTCGAAGGCGTCCTTGAGCACCACGGCCGCGCGCTCCTGCGGTGACAGCTGGGAGAGCAATGTCCCCATGGCCTCGCGGGGAGCGCGTGGCTCCGGCGCCTCGGAGAACTCGGACACGGCGCCCGGAGACTCGCGCCTGCGTCGCTGCTGATCGATCCACAGGTTCGAGGCGACGCGGAACAACCAGGCGCGCGGGTTGGGCGGCGAATCGATGATGCACCCCAAGGTGGCGAACGCGCGCGCCATGGCGTCCTGGACCAGGTCCTCCGCGTCCCACGGCGTCCGCGTGAGGTGGCGGCAGTACCGGTACAGCTCGGGACGCAAGGGCTCATAGACGTCCAGGAAGCGGTGCCAGGAGCTGGCGATCGCCTGAGGCAGCGGCGGGGTGGAGTCGGTCATGTCGGGAGACGCAGAGGGCCGGAGAAAGGATACGGCCCTCGCGTCAGACACGGACGATTTTCGGGCCGTGCTGCGCTGGGGCGCCCGCGGCTACTGCTCCGCGAGCATCCCCTTCGGCGCGGTGCCCTTCAGGAAGGGCTCGATGAAGGCAAGCAGCAGGTCGGGCTGCGCGATGATGGCGGCGTGCGACGTGGCCGGAAGCACGGCGAGGCGCGAGGAAGGCAGGGGCTTGCCCATGTCTCCCGCGCCACCACCCCCCAGGAGCCGGAGCATCGCCACGGAGTGCTCCAGGGTCGAGATGTCCGCGTCGCCCGTGATGATGAGCACCGGGGTCTTCATCGCCTTGACTTGCTCGCCCCACGCCATGGGCTCTCTCTCGAGGGCAATCATCTTTCGGACCAGCTCCGGGAAGCCCTCCGGGTTGGCCGCGAGCTTTCGATATTCCTTCGCGATGGGCATCTCCAGGAACATCTCCACCTTCATCTGCGAGAGGAAAGCCCTGAACTCGGGCTGCGTGCCCTCGATGTCGTAGGCGGCTGACGCGACGGCCAGCTTGTTCACCTTCTCCGGGTGGCGAATGGCGAGCTGCAACGCCGCGATGGCTCCCATCGAGTATCCGAACACGTCTGCCTGCTGAAGCCCCACCGCGCTGATGAAGGCCGCCACGTCGTCCGCCAGGTTGGGAAAGGTGAGGGGCCGGTCGATGTCCGTGGTGCGGCCATGTCCCTGGAACTCGAGCGCGTAGACCTGATGTGTCTTGGCGAGCTTGGAGATGATGGCGCCCATCTGCGGGATGTTCATATAGGCGCCGTGCAGGACGACCAGCGGGTCACCCTTGCCGGAGACCTCGTAGTACATCTGCATGCCGTTCACGTTGACGCGCGCGCCCTTGGGTTTGGATTGGGCGCTGGCCGGGGCCGGAGCGACGAGCAGCAACAGCACGACGGCGAGAAGCGTGCGGAACATGGAGTTTCCCTTCCTGGACCTTCGTCCGTTCGTCATCGAAGGAGAGGCGTCCTTCGCGCCGACGACGTATGGCGCGACGGAGGCGCGACACCTCCGTCGTTCAGCACGCCCGGCCCATTTTCGCGAGGCGCCCGGAGGCGGGAGTGTTCACTCCAACCCACTGGAATCACAGGGGGTTTTAGAAAATCGCAGGACCGTGTCGATCTGCTCCCCAAATCTTCGTTGCCTGATGGAAGGGCAGGAAATCTCCTGCCTCCGAACAAGGAGACGAACATGCGCGTGATGGTCATTGTGAAGGCGAGCCCGAACTCCGAGAAGGGCATCATGCCCAAGGAAGAGATGCTCGCGGCCATGGGCAAGTACAACGAGGAGCTGGTGAAGGCCGGCATCATGCTCGCCGGCGAAGGACTGCACCCCAGCAGCCGGGCCAAGCGGGTGGCCTTCGCGGATGGGAAGAAGCCGAAGGTCATCGATGGGCCCTTCTCCGAGACGAAGGAGCTGATCGCCGGCTACTGGATGTGGCAGGTGCGGTCCATGGAGGAGGCGGTGGAGTGGGCGCGCCGCTGCCCGAACCCGATGCCGGGAGAGGAGGGCATGCTGGAGCTTCGCCCGGTCTTCGAGGCGGAGGACTTCGGCAAGGAGTTCACCCCCGAGCTGCGCGCTCAGGAGGAGCGCCTGCGCGCGGAGCTGGAGCGCCAGCAGCAGTCCAAGTAGCGCCCAGCCCTCGGCCTCGGTGGCGGAACGCGTCCCCTCCTGTCGCTGGAGGGGCGCGCCGCGCCGCTCAGTGCGCCGCTTCGGAGGCGCCGTACATCGATTCAATCAGCGCCGCGTGCTTCTGCACGACCGCGTGGCGCTTGACCTTCAGTGATGCCGTCAGCTCGCCGCCATCCACCGTGAACGGTCCGGGAGACACACGGAACGTCTTGATGCGCTCGAAGGACGCGAGGCTCGCGTTGGTCTCCGCGACCAGGCCCTCCAGGACGGTGGTGACTCGTGGGTGCGAGGGATCCGCGGGGAACCCCTCGCGGCGCGCCACCGTGGCGAGGATCTCCGTGTCGAGCGCGAACAGGGCCGTGCAGTAATTGCGACCCTCGCCAATCACGACGGCCTCCTGGACGATGGGGTGTTGCTTGAGCTGCGCCTCAATCTTCAGCGGCGCGATGTATTTGCCGCCGCTCGTCTTGAGCAGCTCCTTCTTCCGGCCGGTAATCCGGACGAACCCCTCCGCGTCGATGGAGCCCAGGTCTCCGGTGCGGAACCAGCCGTCCGCATCGAAGGCGTCCGCCGTGGCCTCCGGACGATTCAAGTAGCCTCGGGAGATATTGGGCCCGCGCGCCAGGAGTTCCCCATCGGGGGCCACCTTCAGTTCGCAGTGCTTGAAGGGTCTCCCCACGGTCCCGGGATGGACGTTGTCCTTGCGATTGACCGTCAAGCCCGGACATGTCTCCGTCAGTCCATACGCCTCCAGGATGTTCAGCCCCAGCGCGAGGAAGAACATCTGGACATCGACGCGAAGCGCCGCGGCTCCCGAGAGCAGGACCGAGGCATGGTCCAACCCCAGCCGTGCGCGCAGCTTCGACAGCACGAGGCGGTCCGCCAGGGCGCGCTGGGCCTCCAGCCAGATGGGCACCGAGCTGCCCGCGGCCCTGCGAGTCGCGACCTGCCGGCCCACGCCCAGGGCCCAGTCCATCAGCCATCGGCGCGGCCCGTGCTCGTTCTCGATGGCGCTCGCTACCTTCGCCATCATCTTCTCGAAGACGCGCGGAGCCGCCGGGAAGAAGCCCGGGCGCCCGGCGACGAGGTCCGCCGCCAGCGTGGGCACCGACGACATGACCAGCGGCGCGCCGAAGAACGGACCCGCGAACTCCACCATGCGCCCGAAGGAGTGCGCGGCCGGGAGGAAGAGGAACAGGCCGTGCTCAATCACGGTGTCATCCATGAGCCCCGCTTCGGCGACGTCTTCGAGCATCGCCAGCATGTTGTCATGGGTTTGAATCACCGCCTTCGGTGCGCCCGTCGTTCCGGACGTGTACGTGAAGGTCGCGACGTGCTCGCGCCGAAGCAGGGACACCCTTCGACGCAGCTCCTGCTCCAAGGCGGCACGCTGGGAGCGACCTCGGGCCTCGAGTGTCTCCAGGCTTTCCCAATCATCCGCGGGAGCAAGCCCGGCGGGGTGGATGACCACCACCTTGGCTCGGACCTTGAGTTCGCCTGACGAGTACTGCCGCGCGTGGAACGTGAAACCCTGTCGAAAGGCTCGCACTTTCTCGAGCTGGCTTGCGTCATCGACGACGATGAGCTGCGCCGCGGTGTCCACGTGCATGTAGCCCACTTCTTCCGGCAGCAGGCTCGCGTAGACGGGGACCGTCTTGAGGCCCGCGCACAGGGCCGCGAAGTCGACGAGACACGACTCCATCGTGGTGTTGCCGACGATGGAGATGCACGCGCCATCCTCGAGCGCTCCGGCGCTCAACAACCCCGCCGAGATGGCTTCGAGGCGCGGAGACGCCTCTGACCAGGGGACGTCGACATAGGTATCGCCCCGGCGCACCCGGAATGCGACGCGCTGCGGCGAAGCGCGCGCCCGGTCGAGAATCATCTGGGGGAGGGACGGGTGTGCATGGGCCACGAGGCCTCCGCTGTGGGAACGAGGTGTCATCGGTAGGGATGGGGGCAGGGAGCGGCAGGGTTCAACGCATCAGGCTAAGTGCGGAGCTACCGCCCTGCTTGTATGATTCTGCACATGCAGAGCCACTTGCTCCTGGGGGGCGGAAGGGCGTTGTACGTCGGCCGCTTCGATGTGCTGCCCAGGCATCGCTTCGCCGCCAACGCGGTGCTCGTGGGGCTCGATGACGCGTTCGCGCTCGTGGACGACGATGGCCACGTCGAGCAGCACGAGGCCGCTTTCGTCCGGGGCTGGCAGTGGCATGCGCTCGACTTTCAGGGAGGCCGCGCCGCCGTGTTGTTCCTGGAGCCTGGCGCGGGAATCAGCGGTCGCATCGGCGCAGGCGTGTTGCGCGAAGCGGTCGAGGCCGCCCTGGCCGCGCGAAGGCCCGAACCCTGGACCGAACTCCTCCGGAACGCGCTCGGGCTCGGGCCGTGCCCGCTGGCGGTCGACACCCGCATCGCGCGGGTCGCCGAGTTTCTCGCCACCCCCGACGACGCGCCCGCGGATGCGGTGACGCTGGCGCAGCGGGTGGGGGCCTCCCTGTCACTCGTCGAGCACCGATTCCGAGAGCAGTTCGGCGTTCCGATCGGCGCATTCCGAGCATGGCACCGGATGCAACTGGCCGCGGCGCTCGCACTCCGCGGCCAAAGCCTGACGGAGGTCGCGCACGCCGCGGGCTTCTACGACTCGGCCCATTTCTCGCGGCTGTTTCGAGGGATGTTCGGCTTGTCCCCCTCGAAGGTCTTCACCCATGGCCTCACGGGTGCTGTCTTCGAGTCGCGTGACGCCGAGGCGCGTCGCTGGTGCTCCTCATCGTGAAGACACTCTCGGGAATGTCTCCGCTGTAGGCGTTGGGAAAGTCACGCACGGAGACGTGCTGGCTGTCGTTTCCGGAAACCATGCGGAGCAGCAGGTGGGTGCCGGCCTGGAGGTACAAGGTCAAGGGGGCCTTGTTCGGCCTGTCGACGGTCCAGGCATCCGCCAGTTGGCCCAGCACCGAGTCACACCCGGCATGGCGCGCATTCCCATCAATCAACACGGCGCGAGGCAGGAACAACTCACGGAACGACGACAGCTCATCCGGTAGCAGGGCCTCGCTCAAGGAATCGCCGAGAGGGCCCGCCTTCTTCCAGTAGGCCATCTTCCGCTTGAGGCTCTGTCCACGCGCGACATCACCGACCTCCGACATCCAGAGCTTGTACCCCAGCTCTTTTTCGGGCCAGGGATTGAAGAGACCGTCGATTCGGCAGACATCGCGCGCGTAGTCGAACCAGCAGTAGCCGGAGGTGATCTGGTCGTCTCGCAGCATGGGCGACCAGTAGGAGACATATGCGCTGCTCCATTGAACTGGCAGGAGCGGCGGAGGGGGACGAGTTCGCATGACAGGGCCCTGTCTCTCCAGGTGACGGTTCTCGGCTAGTTCATCCTTCCCAGCCGATACCAGACGTTCTGCTTCTGCTGAAGCTGTTGCAGTTCGTCGTAGGGGACCGAATCGAAATACAGCTTCTCCGCCATGTCCGGCGGATAGAGGCTGGGAAACTTCTTGTGCATGTAGCGAGCGTATTGGGTTCGCAAGAAGAAGATGACGCTGGGATTGCTCAGCACCTCGTAGTTCGCGATGGACATGTCCTGCATGGCATCCGCCTGCGCTTTGCGCTGGCGGGTGAACTCCGGGAGCGTGGCGTCAAGGTCATGGTCGTGCTTGTCCAGCAGGGTGGAGAAGGCATCGGCATCTTCCAGCGCCATGTTCATGCCTTGGCCCAGGAAGGGCGCGGTGGCGTGCGCCGCGTCGCCAATCAGCAAGGCGTTCCCACGATAATGAAAGGTGCTGGAGCGGACGTTGACGAGGTCGTTGCTGGGCAGTGTCATGAACTGCTCCAGCATCTCCTGTCGGCGGAGAGGCGGCAGGCCGCCGAAGTAGTGGTTGAAGAAGGCGCGCATCGTGTCTCGATCTTGCGTCGCCAGGCTCAGGTCCCCCATGTACGGCAGGCAGATGGCGATGCTGATGCTGCCATCGGGAATGGTCGCCGCGCGACCGGCGAAGAGCCCCTTGGAGTCCATGCCGAAGAAGTACAGCAAGTCCTTTCGGAAGCCGAGGTCCGCGGCATTGGACAGGACCAGCGTCTTGTAGCCGTGGCGGAAGAAGGTCTGCTTGAACTCGAAGCGCCGCAGGCTGCTCTGCATGGACTGGCGCACCGCCGAGTGCGCGCCATCCGCGCCGATGATCAAATCCCCTTGAAGGTGCAAAAACGCGCCCGTGCTCTCTTGGACGACGACGGACTTCTTCTCCAGGTCAACGCTCAGGCATTTGCACTCGAAGTGGTACTTCACGCCGTGACGGGTGGCGTGCTTGTTCAGCAGCTTCTGAAACGCCTGGCGATTCAGGGACAGCGGGGAGAGTCCCTCGCGCGGGGTGAGCTCGCGAATCTTGTACTTGCCGCCCACGGAGAAGGCCATGCCCGCGATGGGCTCGCCGCACCGCTGGAGTTCGTGTGGGTCGATTCCAGCCTTCAGGACGGCCTTGATTCCCCTGACGTTCATGCTCACGCCGATGGCGCGCGAGTTGTTCTTCTCCAGAGCAGAGACGGTGTTCTGCAGGGGGTCTCTTCTCTTCTCGACGACACGAACGTCGTACCCACGTCGCGCGAGATTGATGGCGGCCAGGCTCCCCGCCAGTCCGCCGCCCACAATGATGGCTTTGTGCATTCAGGCCTCTCTTGAAAGTTTCCCCTGGGCCAGGTCGGTCAGTTGCCGATGGAAGAACTCCAGGGTTTCGATGGGGGCGACGCCGACGAGGTCCGCGCCAAGGTCGTGGGCCCGTCGCGCCAACGTCAGGCATTTCTGAGCCAGCATCTGGCATCCCACGGCGTAGTCGCTGCTGACCGGGTCATGGGCTGGTTCGGGAACCGGGGGGCCGGCATTGCGTCCAGGCAGGCCGGACGGAGTGTTCATCAAGGCGATCGACAAAGGGCGGAGCAGGCCCGTCATGATGTCGATGGAGGCATTCATCAGACGAGAGCGGCGCAGGCTGCCCAGCGGCCTCTGCGCGAAGTGGTGCGTCATCAGTGAGAACATCAACTCATGACACCCTTGATAGAGGGACATCAGCGCCCGGGCGCCCTCGTGCGTGACCTGGACACCCTCCTCACGGGGCTCCAGGGTGGGATTCCTCAACGCTGGCACGGCCGGCTCGAACGGCCTCTCCAGGGCGCTGAATCGGGAGGCCATGCGACGCAGTCGCTGGAAATGCGAGGACTCGTAATGGGGTGAATCGACCGCGACTCCCTCGCCCTGCGCGGTGACATAATCAATGGAGAAGAGCGCGCTGTCCCGGTCGAAAACCTCCAGCTGATATCCCGGGAATCGTTGGTTGGTCAGCTCATTCAAGAAGAGGTGGTGCTCTCCGCCGCGCTTGCCGGGGCGGGGGTCGAACAGGTCAGGCAACTCACGAAGCCCCTGGCGAATCGAGGCGTAGAGGTCCGCGATGGACTTTCCAGGTGCGGGGATATGCCCTGGCCATTCGAAGCGAACGAACTTGGCGAGCACGTGCGCGGAGAAGGGCTCGAAGGAGAGCTCCGTATCCAGGCCAAAATGGAGCCTCGCCTGAGTCCCCACCATGGGAAGGCCCGCATGGAAGGGCTCGCCCAGGGCGGTCAACACATTGTTGATCACCAGATAATGAATCATCTCTTCGTGGGCGATCTCCAGCAGCGTGCCGCGCATGCCACTGTTGAGCCGCCTGTCCTCGGAACCACAGACCAGCTCCAGCTCGGCCAGCTGCCAACGGCCTGCCTGAACCTGCTGGAGCCCCTGTTGGTAGTTGGGCAGGGAGTAGGCGGCGTACAGATACTGAAACAGCAGGGACAGCTCGAGATCGATCGCTCGTTTCAGTTCCTCGACCAGGTGTGCCTTGCTGCCGATCGGCTGCGCTCCGCGAGGCTCAGGACGCAGCGTCCTGGAGGCGCCTTCGATGTTCGTCAGATACTTCAGGAACAGCTTGGACTTGGGGAGGGAGAGCTCCCGGGTGCTCGGCATGTAGTAGCTCTTGTCCCGGTTGAGCGGATCGCACATCTGCCACATCAGTCGGGAGTACGTTTCGCAGCGGCAGCGATCCGCCAGGCTAAACACCTTGTCCGACATGAAGGGGTAGATCAGCTCGTAATAGCTCATGACGTGCTGATACAAGAATGCATAGTCCACCTGCTCGGTCGGGACCTCATCCAGGTTCCAGTCATCGGGCAATACCCTGACGCCAATGAACTGGCTGTCTTGGTCCGCTCTCAGCGCAACGCGGGTCGCTCCCGGACGTCGGCCCGTGAGGGTGAGTTGCGCATAACCCGTCTGTTGGGGCGAAGGCGTCAGGTGCGCGGCCAGGATGTCGGGGTCTTCAGCCTGCACCACAAGCGCGGCGTGTGAAGCCAGCTCCCCGCGAAAGCGGCATTGCACGGTGATGGTCTCGGGGAAGACCTGGCCCTTTTGTGGATGAGGGGCCTCGAGAAACAGCTGGTTGCTGTCCGACTGCACCACCCAATCGGCTTCCTTCCACTGGGCATGTGCGCCTGTCAGGTGGAGAGAGCCGGCGGCGGAGTCCAGCCGAGGCACGTCGAAGACCCCATGATGGCGCCAATAGTCGAGGTAGAGCTTCTCCGGGATGCTGGCAATCAGCGCGCCGGACTGGCTGCGCAGTGACAGGTCCCCCAGTGGCAACTTTTCGCCCAGGCCATGCGTGGGATGTCTATCTGAGACGGGCTGGGCGCTCCGGGTGGTGAAGGGAACAGCGGTCGGCATGTTGAGCGACACCCGGTCCGACTGCACCGTCACCACGACCGGTCCCAAGCCAGGCTGGTGTGGCAACAGGAGACGTCCTGTCGGATGGGTTTCCAGCTCGTGCCGGTACCAGAGGCCCAGGATGCCCGTCAGGTCATAGAAGACGGGGGAATCCGGCCCCCGCGGCGTCGACATGTTGAACAAGGCGTACTGGACCGTCAGTCCCTGCACCTCCTCGTCTTCCAGCGCGTGCCGCACGGTCCGCAGGCTGGGGGGGAGGGCGTCGTGAGGAGGGAGTAGGAACTGGGTGTCCTGTTTCGAGACGGAGAATTGAAACAGCCGCGAGCGGGCGAACTCTTCGGAGAGAAAATGGTGGCTGCGCTCGACGACATGCCCTGTCCCCACCCAGCGCGCGGAGTGGGCACGCGGAATGCTCGCGGTGAGCAGGGCCGGAGTGTGCGGTGTGGCGTGCGGGTCGCTCAAGGCCAGTTGGCCGGCGTAGATCACGGTGGTGTCGGCTCGGCTGGGATGGTTGTCCACCCACCTGGCGCGATTGAACGTCGTGCGAAGGTATTCGTTGTAGTGCCCCCAGAGGGCCAGTTGCGCCCCCACCAGGCTGTCGCCCGTGTCGATGTCTCCTTCGCGGAGCTGGACCCCCGTGATCCGGACGTTCTCCCAGGAGAAATGATTGTTGCCACCGAAGTTGTATCCGGCGGCCTCGCTGAAGATCCCTCCGGAGTCCGGCTTCCCCTCTGCGTCGAACCTGGGAGCCAGTTGTTTCAGATGCGCATGAAATTCAGACGGCGGGCGGCGAAGATCAAACGGAGCGCCCTCCATGAAGACGGTATTGGTGGCGATGTCGAGCTGGCCATGTGTATTCCGATTCGCGGTTGGAACATTGGCGCGAGCCAGACCTCGAAAGTAGAGCCGAGGGAAATGGAGGATGCTCATGGCGTTCGACCCGGAATGGCGTGAGGGCGCTGTTACAGTCGATTCTCGGAGGCGCGGGTGAGCTGGTCCTGCAGCAACTGAATGGCCTGATGTGCGCTGATCAGCCCACCTTCCATCCAGCCGCCATGCGGCGTGTAGGCATCTGAGCAGGCAATGACGCCATTGCGATGGAGGAGGGCGGCCGGCTGCTCGGCCTTGGATTCAAGACAGAACTCCACCCCATGTGGCCAGTACTTGTGAAAATGGTCCTTGAAGGGAGGTAGGGGTTTGCCTCCGAGGGGGAGCGCCTGCTCCAGGCAGGCGCGCACCCTGCTCAAATAGATGTCCTCACCTTGCTCCAGGCAGTTCCGCCAATAGTTCGCGTTCTCGCCGTCGGTGTAGAACTGTACGTACTTCTCGCCTTTGAAATATATCTTCCTGAGGGGATTGTTGACGATGAGGACCTTGTCGGTCACATGACAGTCCTTCCACCAGGCGCTGTTGAATGTCAGAAATCCCTTGAACAAGGGCAGGGAGCCATATCGGTGAGGGCTCCAGTGGGCGGGAAAGCCGACGTTGAGCTGTGTCATGGCGGAAGGTGGAATGGCCAGGATGAGGTGGCGCGCGCGATGGAGTCGCGTGGTGCCCTGATGCCTGAAGGCGAGAGCGTGGCCGTCTCCCGTTCGCGAAACGGAGAGCAATCGGTGTCCCATCCGAAACTCGACCCGGCCCGCATGTGCCTCGAGCTGAAGACGCGTCAGCAGTTGGCCGTAGCCATCCGTTGCATATCGCCATTGATTGAAGGCATCGCCAATCAGCCCCTGGGTTTCCGGATGCATCCTGATGATGCTGAAGGCCATGGACGCGGAGACCATTGGCAGGAGGAGGGCGTCATACCCCATGGCCTTGATGATTCTCTTCGCCTCGGCCTCTCCCTGATAGTGGCTGACGAAATCCAGGAAGGAGTCATGGGGGTGGTCTCCCACCATGGAGAGCAACCCGAGGAGGGTGGTTCTCAGTCTTCTTTGCGTGTTGTCTTGATAGAGGGCCTGGGTGAATGGGTAGGTCTCATGCGGATGTTGAAAGGAGTGCATGAGCGCCTGGATGCGTGGATGGAGCTGTGGCGAGTAGCGAGCCGCGCCCAGTTCGGTGATTTCCCCGCTATCGAGTCTCTTTGACAGGATGCGGCCCCCCACGTGGGCATTCAAATCAAACACTCGGATGCGGAGAGTGTTGCTGGGTGGGGTATTTGCGAGTTGGGTTGCGCAGGTCAATCCTCCGATTCCGGCGCCAACAATGCAGATATCCGAATGAGGCATCGCAAATTCCTGAACAGAAGAGGGCCCGCTGGGGTGGACCTTCTTCGTTCTGCGCGGATCCCCGCTCGGCCCGTGGAGGCCCGCTGACGAGGATTTGAATGAAGGCGTGTCGTGTGTGCCAGATGTTGAACGCCACGGCGTTGGCGGGCTCACGCCGCTTGCTTCATGAAGGAGTCGGCTGATGTCTCAGGAGACGCCCGCGGCTTTGCCGCGCCGGCGGCTCTGCGTCGATAGGTGCAGCCTCATCTGAGGCCTCTTTCGCTCAGGGACAGGGTTCAGATGCCCACGGGAATGTTTCGCCACAGGCGAAGCACGTGGAACCCTGTCAAAAGAGACCCCGACGTGGCATCGGGCCAGCGTCGCACCGAGATGCTCTCGTCTCCACAGGAGTCGCTGCGAACTGTCAGAAGGTGTCCAGGCCCCAGCGCATTCCGCGGACCGCGGCGGCCGAACGGGAGCTGACGCGGGGGCAGTGCACCGGCGCCTCTCGTGATTCGGGCGGGGCCGGTATGCCCCGCCCGTCACCGAGTCGCCAGGTGCGGACGCCCACCGCCTGCATCAAGTCTCGAATCCCAGCCCGTGCGCCGGTCTGGGCTTTGTATCGCTGCTGGACACGCGTGGAACGGGCGAGGACCTCAATGTCCTGCGTGCTCGTGGCCACTGCCGTGCGCGTGCGGCGCCGCGGCGGGCTCGGACTCCCCCGGGGTACCCGAGTCCGCCCCAGTGCCCTTGGCGGGGGGCTTGCCGAACTTCACCAGCTGCGCATGCACCTGGTCGTTGCTCATCTTCATGCCGTGCACGACGACGCGCTCGCCAGCCTTGAGGTCGGCGGCGGTTGCCGTCGCGCCGCTCTTCTCGTAGCGCGTGCTCGGGTCCGTCATCACCTCTTGCTGCTTCTTGTCGCTCGTCTCCAGCACGAGCGCGTTCTGCTTCACTTCCTTCACCGTGCCCATGACGTGGACTCCGTCCTTGCCGTGGGCGAGGCCCGCGGCCGGAGTCATCAGGGCGAGGGCCATCAGGGTGAAGCCCGTCAGGCGGGCCCGAATGGAGGGGGTTTTCATGGCATTGCGCTCCGTGTGTGCGTGAGGACTACGGTCCTTCGAGAAACTGGTCTTCGAGTCGCTGCTCCTGGCGCTCATGTTGCGACTGAGGCATGCCGGCCTCGATTTCGCCCAGCTCCTCGGGGCTGAGGCCGCGCAATCTGCGGATGAGCCCGACGAGGGCCCAGCTGTCGTGGTTGCCATTCCCGTCGTGGGGTTGGCCCCAGGCCGGCATGCCCGTCAGCCGGACGCCGTTCTGGATGATCCAATACAGCTCGCCGTCGCTCAGCGCCTGCGTCATCGTGTCGCGCATGTCCGGCGCGCGTGGGTAGAGCCCCTGTCCAATGGGGGTCTGTCCACTGCCATTCGCCGCATGGCAGATGGCGCAGTGGTCTCCCCAATGCGCGCGAGCCTCGGAGCGCGCCTGCGCAGAGAGGGGCTCCAGCGGGTTCTTCAGCGCCCGTCCTTCCTCGGGGATGCTGAAGCCCCGCGCCGCGCGGGCCACCGTCGCTTCGAGCGCGGAGGGCTCCGCTCGGGCCGAGAAGCCACGGCGCACCAGGGCCATCCCATACACCCCGCCCCCCAAGCCCAGGACGAGTGCCAGGGCTCCCAGGACAGCGAGGCCGCCCATCACATTCCGGCGCAAGCTCACGATGGATACTCCTCTTCGGTTCGATGACGCGGCAGATGCTTCGCGCTGCGCTGCCTCTCAAGGACTCAGCAGGGCATCCCCAGGCGCGCTCACCCCGATGGGCACGAGCGAGTCGCCCGGATGCGCCTGGGGCGCCTCGGGAGTGGCCGGGCCCGGCACGACCTCATGGCGCTTCCACAGGAAGTAGACCGCCGGGTAGACGAGCAGCTCCAGCAGGAAGCTGGTCAGCAGTCCTCCGAGCATCGGCGCCGCGATGCGCTTCATCACGTCCGCGCCCGTGCCGGTGGACCACATGATGGGGAGCAGGCCGAGCATCGCCGCGAGGACGGTCATCGCCTTGGGGCGCACGCGCTTCACGGCCCCGTGGATGATGGCCTCCACCAGGTCTCCCTCGGTGCGCAGCCTCCCGCGCTGCTTCGCCTCGTCATGAGAGAGGTCGAGGAAGAGCAACATGAAGGCGCCCGTCTCCGCGTCCAGGCCCATGAGCGCAATCATGCCCACCCACACCGCGATGGAGACGTTGTAGTCGAGCGCCCAGAGGAGCCACACCGCGCCGATGGCGGAGAAGGGCACCGCGAGCATCACGAGGCCCGCTTTGAAGGCCGACTTCGTGTTCATGTACAGGAGCCCGAAGATGAGCACGAGCGTGAGCGGGATGACGACCTGGAGCCGCTCTCGGACGCGCAGCATGTTCTCGTACTGCCCGCTCCACGCCATGGAGTAGCCCGTGGGCACCTGCACGCTCGCGGCCACCGCCACCTTGGCGCGCTCCACGAAGCCGCCCACGTCGTACTTCGACGTGTCGAAGTCCACGTAGACGTAGCCCGTGAGCATGCCGTTCTCGTTGCGAATCATGGACGGGCCATGGGCGAGCACCACGTCCGCGATGGCCTCCATGGGGATCTGGCCTTGTCCACCGGGCAGTGGCAGCAGCACGCGCTTCAGGGCCTGGAGGTCCTCGCGGTAGTCGCGGGCGTAGCGCACGTTGATGCCGTAGCGCTCACGGCCCTCCACGGTGGTGGACTGGTTGTCGCCGCCCACCGCCGTCATCACCATCATGTTCGCGTCGTCCACGCTCAGGCCGTAGCGGGCCAGTTCGTCGCGCTTGAGGACGAAGTCGAGGAAGTAGCCGCCCGCGACGCGCTCGGCGAACGCGCTG
This sequence comes from Myxococcaceae bacterium JPH2, assembly GCA_016458225.1. Taxonomy (NCBI): domain Bacteria; kingdom Pseudomonadati; phylum Myxococcota; class Myxococcia; order Myxococcales; family Myxococcaceae; species Myxococcaceae bacterium JPH2. Next base: position 66,557 of record JAEMGR010000022.1, read on the forward strand.
CGGGTGCCCTCCACCTTGGACACCGCGGCTTCCGTCTCGCGGGCAAACCGCTCCACGGTGGTGAGGTCGGCGCCCATGATCTTGATGCCCACGGGCGTGCGGATGCCGGTGCTCAGCATGTCCAGCCGGCCCTTGATGGGCATGGTCCACGCGTTGGAGATGCCCGGCAGTTGGAGCGCGGCGTTCATCTCCGACTCGAGCTGCGCCTGGGTGATGCGGTCCCTCCAGAAGGGGCGCAGCAGTCCCTTCATCCAGGAGGGCGCCCAGCCGCTGTACCAACGGGGGACCTCGCGCCACTCGGACTCCGGGCGCAGCAGCACCGTGGTCTCCATCATGGTGAACGGCGCGGGGTCCGTGGACGTGTTGGCGCGGCCCGCCTTGCCGAAGACGCGCTCCACCTCGGGGAACTTCATCAGCAGCTTGTCCTGGACCTGCAGCACCCGCTGCGCCTCGGTGACGGACATGCCGGGCTCCACCGCCGAGGGCATGTAGAGCAGGGTGCCCTCGTTGAGCGGGGGCATGAACTCGCTGCCCAGGTGCAGGTACACGGGGACAGTGGTCGCCACCAACAGCGCGCTGACCGCGAGCGTGGCCTTGGCGTGGCGCACCACGAAGCGGCAAGGCCTGTCATAGAGCCGGTGCATCAGCCGGCTGATGGGGTGCCGCTCCTCCGAGTAGTACTTGCCCACCAGCGCCTGCGTGGCGGCCCACGCGAGGAACTTCGGACGGAAGCGGTAGGGCTCCACGCGGGCGAAGAGCATCCGCATGGCGGGGTCGAGCGTAATCGCCAGCAGCGCGGCGATGGCCATGGCCAGGTTCTTCGAATACGCCAGCGGGCGGAAGAGCCGGCCCTCCTGGTCCACCAGCGTGAAGATGGGCATGAAGGCCACGGCGATGACGAGCAGGCTGAAGAAGACGCCCGGCCCCACTTCCAGCAGCGCTTCCAGACGCACCTGATGGAAGTCGCCCGTCTTCCCGTCCTTCATCCAGTGGTGGATTTTGTTGTACGCGTTCTCCACCTCGACGATGGCGCCGTCCACGAGCACGCCGATGGAGATGGCGATGCCGGCCAGCGACATGAGGTTGGCGTTCAGCCCCATCAGGTACATGGGGATGAAGGCCAGGGCCACCGACACCGGGATGGTGACGATGGGCACGATGGCGGACGGGATGTGCCACAGGAAGATGAGGATGATGAGGGAGACGATGAGGATCTCCTCCACCAGCTTGAAGGACACCGTGTCCACGGCGCGCTCGATGAGGTCCGAGCGGTCGTAGGTGGTGATGACCTCCACGCCCTCCGGCAGAGAGGGCTTGAGTTCGGCGAGCCTGGCTTCGACGCGCTCGATGACGTTGAGGGCGTTCTCTCCCTGGCGCATCACCACGATGCCGCCCACCGCGTCTCCCTCGCCGTCCAGGTCGGCCACGCCTCGGCGCAGCTCGGGGCCCAGCGTCACGCTGGCCACGTCCTTGATGGAGACCGTGGTGCCGCCCGAGGACTTGAGGACGAGCCGCTCGAGGTCCTCGACCTTCTTCACATAGCCACGACCGCGAACCATGTACTCGCGTCCGGCCAGCTCCACGAGCCGCCCGCCCACGTCGTTGTTGCCTTGGCGGACCGCGCGCACCACCGCGTCCAATGACAGTCCATAGCTGGCGAGCGCGTTGGGATTGACCATCACCTGGTACTGGCGCACCTGCCCGCCCACGGTGGCCACTTCCGAGACTCCGGGCACGCTCTGGAGTTGGTAGCGCAGGAACCAGTCTTGATAGGAGCGCAGCTCGTCCAGCCGGTGCTTGCCGCTCTTGTCCACGAGCGCGTACTGGAACACCCAGCCCACGCTGCTGGCGTCCGGGCCCAGCTCCACCTTCACGTCCGAGGGAAGCTGCGGCGTTATCTTCGACAGGTATTCGAGCACCCGCGTGCGGGCCCAATACATGTCCGTGCCGTCCTCGAAGATGACGTACACGTAGCTGAAGCCGAAGTCGCTGAAGCCACGCACCGCCTTCACCTTGGGCGCGCCCAAGAGCGCGGTGGTGATGGGGTAGGTGACCTGGTCCTCGATGATGTCGGGACTGCGGTCCCACCGGCCGTAGACGATGACCTGCGTGTCGGACAGGTCCGGCAGCGCGTCGAGCGGCATGTTCCGCATCGTCCACCACGCGCCGAAGAGCGCCACCACGGTGGCCGCGATGACCAGGTACTTGTTCTCCGCGGAGAAGCGGATGATGGCTCGAATCATGGCTCAGAGGTCTCCGTGGCTGGAGGCCGTGTGGGGCGCGCTCGCTGGCGGGGGCGAGGGCGGAGGCGTCGCCGCGGTGTTCGCGGCAGAGGCCGCCAGCGCGGTCAAGGACGCACGCAGGCGCGACTCGGAGTCGATGAGGAAGTTGGCGCCGGTGACGACCGAGTCACCCGCCTTCAATCCCGAGGTGACCTCGATGTTCGTGCCATCCGACTCACCCAGTCGGACCTCGCGCGGCTGGAAGCGCCCGTCGCCGAGCGCCACGAAGACGACCTGGGTGGTGCCCGTGGGGACCACCGCGTCCGAGGGAATCTTCAGCGCCTCGCGCGGGGTGCCTCGGAGCACCACCTCGCCGAACATCTCGGGGCGCAGGTCGCCGTCGGGGTTGGGGAACTCCAGACGGACCTTGACCGTGCGCGTGGCCGGGTCGAGCACCGGCGCCAGGAAGGCCACCTTCCCCGCGAACACCCGGTTGGGGAAGGCCTTGAGCTGCAGCGTGGCGGGCATGCCCACCTTCACGTGGCGCAGCTCATTCTCATACACATCCGCGAGCACCCAGACGCGCGACAGGTCGACAATCTCATAGGGTGTGGCACCCAGCTCCAGCCTCGCGCCCTCCACGATGTCCTTCCGCGTGATGACTCCGGAGATGGGCGACACGAGGGTGAGCGTGCGAGTGGATTCTCCCGACTTCGCGAGCCGCTCCAGCGCGGCCTGGGGCACATCCCAGAGCTGGAGCTTGCGCCGCGCCGCGCTCACCAGTGCTTCGCCGTCCGTCGCCATGCCGCCGGCCTGGCTCAAGGCCTCGCGGGTGCGCAGCGCCAGGAGGTACTCCTCTTGGGCCGCGAGCAGCTCCGGGCTGTACACGGAGAAGAGGGGCTCGCCCTGGCGCACGGCCTTGCCCGTGAAGTCCGCATACACGCGCTCGACGAAGGCGGGCACCTTCATGTTGACGCGGCGCACGCGCGTCTCGTCCTGGGCCACGCGGCCATTGGTCCGCCACGTTCCTCCCACCCTGCCCTCGGTCACCGGGGCGGTGCGCAAGCCGATGAGCTGCTGGCGCGAAGGGTCGATGGTGACGGAGGAGAGGCCGTCCACGGTGGATCCACCCGAGTCGCCCGGCGAAGTGGGTGTGGGCGTCATCGCCACCAGGTCCATGCCGCAGATGGGGCACTTGCCCGGATGCTCTTGCACGATGCTCGGGTGCATCGCGCACGTGTATTGGGGGGCCGCTGGCTTGGCGTCGTTCGTAGGGACGGTGGAGGTGGAGGCCGTCGCGTGGGCGTCGTGCGCCGCATCCCCATGGGACAGCAGGTGCGCGGCGCCACCGCCGAGGACCGCGCTGACCAGCGCCGTCGAGGCGAGCGCGACCGCTCCGAAGCGGCGGCGGGAGGAGGCCGGAGAGGGAGGTGTGGGAGTCACGGGAGACATTCGGACCTCGGAGCTACATTCCGGACATGGAAGAAGAGGAGGACGGCGCGGCACCGGGGGCACCGCTCGACGCCGCGGCGCCGCCAGCAGCGGCCGCCGGAGCACTGCCCGCGCCGGGCATCCCGCCTGACCCCACCGCGCCTGCGGCGATGGAGGCGACGGGCTCCAGGCTCACTTCGGTCTGGGCGATGGCGATGCGCTGGGCTTCGATGAGCGTGCGCAGGAAGTCTTCTTCGTCGCGGAGGATGCCGCTGTTGGCCTCCAACACCGACGCGAAGGAGGCACGCCCGACGCGGTACTGCGTCAGGGTGCTCTCGGCGGTCGCGGCCGACTGCATCAAGAGTCCATTCCGGTAGAGCGTCACCGTCTCGCGCAGTGCGGTCATCGCGGTGTGGCGCTCCCGCACCCGAAGCCGAAGCACCTGCTCCACGGTCTCCGTCGCACGGGTGGTGGCCTCTGCCTGGGCGCGGCTCTCCGCCACCGCGCGGTTCTGTTTGCTTCCGGCGAAGACGGGCAGGGTGATGCCGACATTGGCCTGCCACATCGGAGGGAAGTCTCCGCCGCGAGGCATGACGCCGGCGCTCACCGTGAAGTCGGGCAGCTTCTCCCGTCGCGCCAGCGCCACCTGCTTCTGTGCCTGCGCAATCGACGTGCGCCCGCCCGCCAGCTCGGGGCTGCGCGCCAGCGCGTCCTTCTCCGCGGAGGTGACGTCGCCCAGCTCCGGGACGCCGAGGTCTCGCACGCGCGTGGTGGTGGGCAGGGCGTCCTCGAGGGGCCGGCCGCTCAACCGATTCAAGGTCTCCACGCGGGTGCGCTCTTCGGCCGTCAAGGCCACGCGGCGCTGACGGATCCGATTGAGTTCGAGCTGCGCGCGAAGGAGGTCGGACTGCGCGCCGTCACCCGTTTCATACCGGATGCGGGCCAGGTCGGCGGATTGCTTCCAGAGCGCGTCGAGTCGGTCCAGCAGCCCGAGCCGCTCGCGCGTCATCAGCAGGTCCAGGTAGGTCCGGCGCACTTCGGCTTCGATGGTGAGCCGCGTGCGCGAGACCTGCGCCGACACGACCGCGGCCCCGAGTCGTGCGACCTCGGTCCGCAGCGCGCGCTTGCCAGGGAAGGGCACGCCCTGAGAGGCCATGATGCTGTAGTAGCTGCCCTCCATCTTGCCAATCATCAGCTCGCCAAACCCGTCGTTCTGGATGCCCAACTGGAGCACCGGATCCGGCAGCGCTCCCGCCTGGGGAATGCGCTCCTGGGCTGCTTGGGCTTGGGCCTCGACCTGTCGCAGCTCCGGGCGCGCTTCGAGCGCCTCCGTGAGGAGTTGCGCGAGCGTCGCGTCCGTCGACACCGTGGGCACCGCAATCGTCTGCGTGGCCGGCGTGCCTGCGTGGTCCTGGGCCAGCGCCGCCATCGGCGAGAGCAGCGCCAGCAGGAGGGCCACGCGCCTCATGGCGTCGGGTCTCCGCGTAGGGAGGGGAACGGGCTGGAGCATGGGGGCACGTCAGAGAGGGATTGCGGAGCCTGGAGGGGAATCAGAGCGACAGAGCGCGTAGCGCGACGCCATCCCAACCGTGGCGAGGCCTCACGCGAGGCCCACGCCACCGTGCGGCGGAATCACTGGATGGTGACGAGCCCGCTGATGTGATCCATCGCGCAGGCGTAGCGCAGCGTGCCCGACTCGCTCGGGGTGAACTCCACCGTCACCGGTGTGTCCAAGGGGAGCGGCTGGTTGATGCCCAGGTCGGCCACGACAATCTCCGTGGCGCACGTCTTGTCTGTCTTGCGCGTGACGACGAGGCGCACCGGCTGCCCCGCCTTCACCTTCACGTTCGCGGGCTCGAAGCCCTTGGGCGTCACCGTGAGTTCCACCGTGTGCACGCCGCTCTTGCTGGTGGGGGCCGAGGTGGCGGGCTTCTTGGTCGGGGCCGTGGTGCCATGCGCGGAATGCGCGCCGTGCTCGCCCTGGCTCGCGGGGGCGCTCGGCGCGGCGTGCTCCTCACAGGCGAGCGCGGGGGCCGCGACAATCAGGGGCAGGGCGGCCAGGACTCCCATCAGGTGTGTCTTCATCGGCGGGTGCTCCCAGGGTGGGGATGCCCTTGCGACGGCCGGCATCCAGTGCGTGCCGGTCGCTAGAGCACGCCGCGTGCCGAGGCCCGAACGTGCCTGTTCCCGCGAGGTTGCGGGAACGCGGCGCGTGCCAGGAGTGCCCGAACCGGTTTCGGTGTAACCGGCTCAATCACAGGCGGAACGTGTGGCGGCCTCGGCTCCAGGCGCCGCGCGAGGACTTCTCCTCGGGCCCCGAGGGGTGGGGCAGGCGGGAGCCCCGGGCCGCTCCTCGGGGTGCCGCTCCGAGGGCGCGCACGGACTCACTCACCACCGAGTCCGTGTACGCCAGCGCCTCGCCATCGAGGCCCTCGATGGCGAGGGGCCCCATGGGCTCTTCCTCGTCACGGGCATGCCCGCGAACGGCGGCCCGAACCCCGTGGATACAGACACCCTGATGCGCAACATCGTGTTGAGGAATCAGTTGCTCCTTGGGACGGTGAACGCGAGCCGGAGTGCCTACGAGCTGGCGCTCCGTGAACTCGGGCAGGCGATGTTCCTGTTCCCGCGGAGCGTGCGCACCCTCATCACGGATCGGGTCTCCATCCAGGAAGCGCCCGCGATCATCACGGGACACGGTGGCATCCAGCAGGTCATCGAGCTGGCGTCGGGGGGGACGACCTGCGTGAGCGCGCTGGGGTGGCACGGTTGCGTGTCCCCGCATCACATCCCAACTTCCAGCCATGTCCTCCCCCCTCGAGCACTACGGCCTCATCGGCGACCTGACGACCGTGGCATTGGTCTCCCGGAGCGGCTCCATCGACTGGATGTGCTTGCCGCGCATTGACTCCGGTGCCTGCTTCGCCAGGCTGCTCGGCACCAACGCACACGGCTACTGGAGCGTCCGGCCCGCGGTGGCGGTCCGGTCCGTCCGGCAACGCTACCGGCCGGAGACGCTGGTGCTGGAGACCGAGGTCACCTGTGATGGCGGCCGGGCGCGCATCATCGACTTCATGCCTCCGGGGGAGGTTGAGCACGACATCATCCGCATCATCGAGGGACTCGAAGGCGAGGTCCCGATGCATGCGGACCTTCGGGTGCGCTTCGCCTACGGCAAGCTGACGCCGTGGATCCGGTGCAACGGCCGCCGCGCCACCCTGACCTCGGGGCCGGACGCGCTCGTCTACCTCAGCCCCGTCCCGCTCGAACCGGACTGGGAGTCGGCTCGGCTGGAGGCGGACTTCGTCGTTCGCGCGGGCGAACGTCTTCCCTGCTCGCTGACGTACTTCGAGTCGCACAAGCCCGCGCCGGAGCACGAGGTGGATGCGGAGCGAGACCTGGCGCGGACCGAGCAGTTCTGGCGCGAATGGGCGAGCCGGTGTCGATACGCGGGCCCTCATCGCGACGCCGTGGTGCGCTCGCTCATCACCTTGAAGGCGCTCACCTTTGAGCCGACTGGTGGCATCGTCGCGGCACCGACCACGTCGCTCCCCGAAGAGCTCGGCGGCGTGCGGAACTGGGACTATCGCTACTGCTGGCTTCGCGATGCGTCGCTCACGCTCGAGGCGCTGATGCGCGGCGGGTACCTGGACGAGGCGAGGGCCTGGCGCGAATGGTTGCTGCGCGCCGTGGCGGGTGCTCCGGCCGAGGCGCAAATCATGTACGGCGTCGCGGGAGAGCACCGCCTCACCGAGGTCAAGCTGCCCTGGCTGCCTGGCTACGAGGAGTCCCAGCCGGTGCGCATCGGGAATGCCGCGTACGATCAATTCCAGCTCGACGTCTATGGCGAGACGCTGAATGCCATGTACGAGGCGCGCATCTACGGAGTGCCGGAGGAGGGCTCTCTCCCCTGGGACACGCTGAAGGTGGTGGTCGACTTCGTGGAGAAGAGCTGGCAGCGCCCCGACGAGGGCATCTGGGAGATTCGCAGCCAGAGCCATCTGCACTTCACGCACTCGAAGCTGATGGCGTGGGTGGCGGTGGACCGAGGCGTGCGGTTCGTCGAGCAGTTCGGCGCCAACGCGCCGGAGCCGGTGAAGAAGTGTCTGTATCGCTGGCGCGCGCTGCGTGAGGAGATCCGCGCCGACATCCTGGCGCGTGGCTACAGCGAGCGCGTGGGTGCCTTCACGCAGTCCTATGGCTCGGACGCGCTCGACGCGAGCGTGCTTTTGATTCCGCACATGGGCTTCCTGCCCGCGGATGACCCGCGGATGCTGGGCACCGTCGCCGCCATCGAGAAGGGCCTCACCCAGGATGGCTTCGTGGAGCGCTACTCGACCGGGACGGGCGTGGATGGTCTGGCAGGTGATGAGGCCACGTTCCTCATCTGCAGCTTCTGGCTCGTCGACAACTACATCATGGCGGGCCGCCTCGATGAGGCCGAGGCCTTGTTCCAGCGCCTCGTCGCCATCCGGAACGACCTTGGGCTGCTCGCCGAGGAATACCACCCCGGGCTGCGGCGCCAGTTGGGCAACTTCCCACAGGCGTTCTCGCATGTCGGGCTCATCAACAGCGCCGTGTTGCTCGAGGCCAAGCGGGCAGGTCGCGACGTGTCGTTCGCCGCGATGGCCGCTGCGAGCCTGCACTGAGATGTCTGGGTTGTAGGTCAGGCAGACATTCCACCGGGGCGGGATTAGAGTCCGGTGAATGCGCCACGCACCTGACCGCCTTCGCTCGTTCATCTCGTCCGCAGGCGCCGTGGGGTGGCTCCGCTTGGGGGTGTTGTGTTTGGGCATGGCCGCCTCCTCGGTGCACGCGGAGGAGCCCAAGTCCACGGGCGTGCAGCTCGAGCTTGAGCCCATCACCGCGGCGCCGCCGGGGACCGAGAGCACCTGGGCCACGGAGGTTCACCTGCACCTGGAGCCGTCCGCGGGTGGGTTTCTGGGCACGGAAGGGCCGGGCTCGCGGATGGGGTGGGGACTCGCGCTGAAGGCAGACTTCCCCCTGTTCACCACGCGAATGCTGATGGTGGGCAAGATGGTGATGTGGCTGCTGAGCCTGGGCGCCATCGGCTCGGACGCGTGGCTGGAGCACACCCCCGTGTCCATCCAGGTGGAGGTCTTCAGCCACCGGTTCTCGGATACCTCCTTGTTGAACAAGGGATGGGTCTGGGGCGGAGGGTTGGGCGCGCGTGCCCACTTGTACGAGAGCCCTCCCGGGGACAACCTCCTGCGGAACGTCTGGTGTGACCTCAATGCACAGCTCAGCTCTCGCGGCTTCGGACTGGACAGCGCCGTGGGCCTCCAGTTGTCGTTGGGCGAAGTGGTGTCGATGGGGCCGTTCATCAAGTTCGCGCGCGTGGGCGGCGTGAACGCGCTCTTCGGCGGCCTCTCGTTGGACCTGGGCGCGCCTGCTGTCCCCGCTGCCACTCCGACGAAGGAGTGACACTGCGGGAGGCCTCGTGCCCGCTCTGTCGGGCTGCACCGCATGCCTTCTCGGCGTTGATGCCTTGCGCCTCGCTCGAGGCTACGCTGGCGTTTCCTGGGCCGGATTGATGGCGGTGCAGTGTGCTTCAGCGAATGGCGTTGTTGCTGGTGGTGGTCGCGGCGTGCGGCGGGAAGCGAGTCCCCACGGGGCCGGGTTCTCCTCCGGATGTGCTCGATGACGGCTGGGCCGTGGCGTCCTTCGAGGACGCGGCCATCCCGCGTTCCTGGTTCGATGCGTTGGAGCACGATGTGTCGGAGGGCACGGTGGCGGAGCCGGACTCCGTGCTGGTCGCTCGGGACGGCAAGCTCCTCTACGAGCGCTACTGGAATGGCTTCAAACGGGAGGACGCGCACGACCTGCGGTCCGCCACCAAGAGCGTCACGTCCTTGCTGGTGGGCATGGCGCATGAGCGCGGCCTGCTCCCGGACCTGGACGCTCCCGTGCTGCCGCTCCTCGCTCACCTCGCCCCCATCCAGAACGTCGATGCGCGCAAGGAGCGCATCACCTTGAGGCACCTGCTCCAGATGCGCTCCGGCCTCTCCTGTGACGACTGGGATGCGAAGTCCCCCGGGAACGAGGAGAAGATGTACGACACCCGAGACTGGGTGCGCTTCATCGTCGACGTGCCCATGCGCGACGAGCCGGGCACCGTGACGCGCTACTGCACGGGCGGCGCGGTGTTGCTGGGCGCGGTCCTCGAACACGTCAGCGGTCGGTCCATCTCGGACCTCTCGCGCGAGTGGTTGTTCGAGCCGATGGCGGTTCAGGACTTCACCTGGCAGCCCGCGGGCCGAACGGGCACGGATACGGGGGGCCACCTGCGGCTGCGTCCACGCGACTTCCTCAAGCTGGGGCAAGTCGTCGTCGAGGGTGGAACCTGGCGAGGACAACGCCTCGTCTCCGAAGCCTGGGTGTCCGAGTCCACCAAGGCGCTCGGCCCGCTGGGCGACGCGAACCATGGCCTCCTGTGGTGGAGCACGCGCTTCGTCATCCAGGGCAGTCCCGTGGATGTGGCCTTCGCGCGAGGCAATGGCGGCCAGTACGTCCTGGTCGCGCCCTCGCTGAAGCTCACCGCGGCCTTCACCGCCAGCCATTACAACGACGCGGGCTCCGCGCTGCCGCTGGAGTTGTTCGGCCGGTATGTGCTGCCCGCGGCGCTGGGCTTCGAGCGGCCCGTCACCCATGACTGAGCCGCCATCCTTTCCTCGAGTTGTAAAATCTTGAAATACGAGAAGTGCGTGTGGCCGGGGAAATTCCTCGCGAGTCCAGTTTCTGCTGTATCGCCGGATTTCATCGGCGTCACTGGAAAGAGGAGTGCGCACATGGCTCGCAAGCTGTTGGCATCCCTGGCTGCGGTAGGGCTCATTGGATGTGGTGGCTCAAGTCCGTCGCCGGTTACCTCGTCGCGCGAGGTGGATCCCGCTCAGGAGGGCGCGACTGCCGTGACGCAGGCCCAGCAAAGCCTGCGGTCGCAGACGGACAGCACGGAAGAGCTGGTGGCGCGCTCGGTCATCGTCGATGACACCGGCTCGCAGCACGTGCGCTTCGACAAGCGTTACAAGGGCCTGCGCGTCCTGGGTGGAGACGTCGTGGCCCACCACGGCGCGGATGGGCTGCTGCGAGAAGTCTCCGGCAACGCACGGAGTCTCAAGGGGCTGGCGGTGAAGCCGCTGTTTGATGCTCCGGGCGCGGTCGTCCTCGCGGAGAAGGCCTTCACGGGCCAGCGAGTGGGCGCGGGCAGCGCCGAGCTTGTCGTGGATGCGCGAGAAGGCACGGGAGCACTCGCCTACGAGGCCGTCCTGGAAGGGTTCCAGGCGGATGGGACGCCCATCGAGCTGCACGTCCTGGTGGATGCGCAGACGGGAGCCCTTCGCGGGAGCTGGGACGCGGTCCACACGACCGCCGCGTCTGGGACTGGCAAGTCCCTCTACCTGGGCTCGGTGGGTATCAGCACCAACTCCGTGGCGAGCGGCTTCGAGATGCGCGACGTGACGCGCGGCAATGGCTTCTACACCCTCAACCTGAACAACAAGACGAACGGTGGCTCTGTCTTCACCGACGCTGACAATGTCTGGGGGAATGGCACCACGTCCGACGCCGCGTCGGCCGCGGTGGATGCCCACGTCGGCCAGCAGCTCACGTACGACTACTACTCCACGGTGCATGGCCGGAACGGCATCGATGGCGCGGGCAACACCGGCTACAGCCGGGTGCACTACAGCCGCCGCTACAACAATGCCTTCTGGTCCGACAGCTGCTTCTGCATGACGTACGGCGATGGGGATGGCAGCACCTTCACCCCGCTGACGGCACTCGACGTCGCGGGGCATGAGATGACGCACGGCGTGACGAGCCGCACCGCCAACCTCACCTACTCGGGTGAGTCCGGCGGCCTCAACGAGGCGACCAGCGACATCTTCGGCACGCTGGTGGAGTTCTACGCCAACAACCCGGCGGACCCGGGCGACTACCTCATTGGCGAGGAAATCTTCACCCCGTCCACCGCTGGGGACGCGCTGCGCTACATGTACAAGCCGTCGATTGACGGGCGCTCCGCGGATTGCTGGTCCAGCAGCGTGGGCTCGCTCGACGTGCACTACTCCAGCGGCGTGGCCAACCACTTCTTCTACCTGTTGGCGGAAGGCTCCAATGGGAACCCGGCGAGCCCCACCTGCAATGGCTCGACGGTGGCTGGCATTGGCCGGGATGCCGCGGGGAAGATCTGGTACCGCGCGCTCACCGTCTACATGACGTCGTCGACGAACTACGCGGGCGCTCGGGTCGCCACGCTCAAGGCGGCGACGGACCTCTATGGCGCGAGCAGCACCCAGTACAGCGCCGTGGCCGCGGCCTGGTCGGCAGTCAGCGTGAACTAGGCGCCTCGACACATTCAAGAGTGGACGACACGCCATCCCGGCTCACGCTGGGGTGGCGTGTTTGTCGTTCAATGCCCTGGCTCCGGAGCGTCGTGCGTCCTGCACGGGGGGCTCGCACGCGGTGCGGGCTACGCAGGTGCTCCCTCGGCTGGTGAAGGCGGGCCAGCAGGAGGAACTCGTCCAGGTGCTGCTCGCGCAGCACGCGGCCGGACGCAAGCTGACCGAGGCCTTCCTGGCCACCGCGGCCGAGCGTGACGCGCTCACGCAGTCGGCCCCGCGAGCCCAGGTCGCGCGGCAGCTCACCCGGTTCACCCGCATGTACCAGGCGCACGCCGCGCGCGAGGACACCGTGCTCTTTCCCGCCTTCCACTCCCTCTTCGCGGCGAAGCAGGTCGACGAACTCGGCGAGCGCTTCGAGGAAGAGGAGCATCGGCTCCTGGGGAGCCAGGGCTTCGAGCGCGCGCTCAGGGAGGTGGCTCGGCTCGAGCGAACCCTGGGGATTCATGACCTGTCCCAGTTCACTCCGCAGTGAGCGGTGCCCTCACGCCGGGGGGAGGTGCTTGTCGTGCGTGAAGGGCCTGCGCCGCCTCGAGTGATTGCGCGACGTGAATCGCGGCGAGGCGCCTGGATGGGCCTGGGCCGGGGCGCTCGCGGGAGGACTGCCTTTCGGCGGCCTTGTCGTTGGGCTGTCGCGTGGTGGGACGCGCCCTCTCGCGTGGAGGCCGTTCGCTCCATCCCCGAGGAAGAGCGCTGCCCACCGCAAGCCGCGTGTGCCTGGCGGACTGCGCCAGCGTCGCGCGCCATGCTTAACGCAAAGGCATGGATGGAACCGAGGAGGGGCGGGAGCGATACGCGGACTGCGGGGTGACGGCCGAGCAAGCCATTCGCGGCCTGCTCCTTGGACGGTACCTCCGCATTGCCTCGGGGGCCGCGGAGCCAGGGCCGCGGGTCCGAGTCAGCGTGGCGCACGGCGACGCGCTGCCGGATTCCCACGACGATGGCAGCCTCGGCGTCTCCGTGGCCATCGTCGGGCGCGCGGTGGGCGTGGCGCTTCACTTCTCTGCGGGCCCGCTGTCCGCGCCCCCGCCCCCGCCATGAGCCCGTTGCCCCCGAGTGGGCGTCCTTGCCCGCGAGCGATCGGTGGGCGGCGCGCGTCGGTTCTCTCGACGCGACGACACCAGAAGGCCGCGCGAGTCCACGCGGCGGTGCCAGGGGCCTGACATGCGGCTTCCCATTCCTCGTCAACGCCTGCCGACCTCCTGGGATGAGTCCCAAGGCCTTGCCTCTTGGGACGTCGTGGAGCGGCGCTCCCGTTACGGGCGCAATGACGTGCTGGTGCGCTCGCGCCACTCCTTCCTCCAGACGCTGCGCGAGGCGGCGACGGATCCGATGCTCTGGTTCCTGGTGGGAATGAGCGTGCTCTACCTCATCCTCGGTCGGCTCTCGGAGGGATGGGTCCTGCTCGGGGCCATCGTCCCGCTGCTCGGGATGGATGCCTTCCTGCATCACCGGACGCAGGCCTCCACGGAGGGACTGCAAAGCCGGTTGGCGGCACGGGCCTTCGTGCTGCGAGACGGGCAGGAAGTCGAGGTGCCCGCCGAGGAGGTGGTGGTGGGGGACCTCGTCCGCGTGGAGGCCGGCGCGTACTTCCCCGCGGACGGTCTGGTGGTTCGTGGCGAGGGCCTCCAGGCCGAGGAGTCCTCTCTGACCGGGGAGTCCCTGCCGGCGGGCAAGCGGCCCCTCCGACACCTGCCACCGGGCGATGAGCCGTCGGTGGATGGGCGGCACTGGGGGCTGGCGGGAACGCGCGTGCTGACCGGTACCGCGTGGGTGCGAGTCCTCTTCACGGGGGCCGAAACGCTCTACGGGAGCATCGTGCGCTCGGTGTCCCGAGGTGAGCAGGCCCGCACGCCGCTCCAGCACGCCGTGGCGCATCTGGTCGCGGTCTTGGTGGTGGTGGCCGCGGGACTGTGCGGGGTGCTCGCCTTCGTTCGCTGGCGGCAAGGCTTTGGATGGACGGACGCGCTGCTGAGTGCCGCCACGCTGGGGGTGGCCGCGCTGCCCGAGGAGTTTCCCCTGGCGCTCACCTTCTTCCTGGGCGCGGGAGTCTACCGGCTGGCCCGCAGGCAGGCCCTGGTCCAGCGGGCTGTCTCGGTGGAGAACATCGGAAGAGTCACGTGCATCTGCTCGGACAAGACGGGCACCTTGACGGAGGGGCGCCTGAGCGTGGCCCACGTGCTTCCCGCTCCGGGCACCTCCAGGGATGTCCTGCTGCGCGCCGCGGCCCTGGCGTCGCGCGAAGAAGGGAGGGATCCGCTCGATGCCGCGCTGCTCGCCGAAGTCGAGCGCGCCGCGATCCCCGTCCCCAGGGGGCGGGCTGTCGCGACCTTCCCCTTCACCGAGGAGCGCCAGCGCGAGACGGCCGTGGTGAAAGAAGGGCAAGAGGAACTGCTCATCGTCGTGAAAGGGGCGCCCGAGCGAATCCTGGTCCAGTGTGTGCTCGAAACCGAAGTCCGCGAGGCATGGCGTCGGCGGGTGTCGGAGCTTGCCCACGAGGGCCGCAAGGTCATCGCGTGCGCGAGCCAGACCCTGGGCCTTGCGTCCTGGCGCGGCGGCGAGCCGGAGCAGGGATTCGACTTCCTGGGGCTTGTGGCCTGCGAGGACCCGGTGCGCGGCGGGGTGGAGGAGGCGGTTCGCGAATGCAGGGACGCGGGCCTGCGCACGGTGATGGTGACGGGAGACCATCCGGAGACGGCGTTGACGGTGGCGCGGCGCTTGGGGCTTGGCGGCGAGCGGCCCGTCGTCCTCACGGGCGACGAGTTGGAGGCCCGACTGCACGACTCGAGCGCGCCGCTGGCGGTGGATGTCGTGGCCCGCGCGCTACCGATTCAGAAGTATGCGCTGGTGCGGGCCTTGCGCCGGGATGGCGAGGTGGTCGCGGCCACGGGAGATGGGGTGAATGACATCCCGGCGCTCCAGGCCGCGGACGTGGGCATCGCCATGGGAGAGCGGGGGACACGCGGCGCGCGGGAGGCGGCCTGCATTGTCTTGCTCGATGACGACTTCGGCACGCTGGTGCGAGCCATTGCGGAGGGTCGGCAGCTCTTCCTCAATCTCCAGCGCTGCTTCATGTATTTGCTGCTCATCCACATCCCGCTCGTCTTCACCGCGGCGCTGCTTCCCCTGGCGGGGTATCCTTTGCTGTATCTGCCCATCCACATCGTGTGGTTGGAGCTCATCATCCACCCCACGGCGATGCTGGCCTTCCAGCAGGCGGCGCATCCGGGGCGGCTGGGGCCCCCGCGTGTTCAAGGCGGCGCGCGTGTCTTCTCCGCGGGAATCTGGGCCCTCATCACGTGTGTGGGCGGGCTGGTGTCGGTGGGGCTGGTCTGGGGATATGTCCAGAGCCTGGGCGACGGTCGCGATGTGGCCCATGGACGCGCGGTGGCGCTCGCGACCCTCACGCTCGCGAGCGCCTGCTTCGCGGCGGTCCTTACCGGGTGGCGTACCCGCTCCGCCCGGTGGATTTGCGGCCTGTCCCTGGGGATATCCGTCCTGCTCATTCAACTGCGCCCCCTGGCCACCGTGTTGGGGCTGCACCCGCTGCATGGGGATGATTGGGCGCGTGTGCTTCTTGTCGTGATGGTTGCCCTGGTGCCGCTGCTCCTTGCTCGGCGTCGTGTGGCCCTCATCGGTCATGCCTGAGGGCACCGCCTCCGCCGTGCTGGCCGCGCACCCGTAGCTCAGTCTTGCTCGGGCGCAGCGGGCTGGAGTCCGTTCGCGTGAGCCCCAGGACCCGGGGCTCTGCGCGGCGCGTGCTACTTCGCGCCAGCGGGCGCGACATCGCCAGCGCGCTCGGCGAAGGGACGGGCGTCACGCACGAGGGAGAGCAGCACCTTGCCGGGCTCCTCGGCCATCACCTCGTGCGCTGACTGCTCGAACCAGATGAGCCGCTTCGACGGAGCCTTGACGCCCGCGAACCATTCAGCGGCAACCGTCGCCGAGACATTGCGGTCGTGGCGGCCCAGCAACAGGAGCAGCGGAGTCTTCAGCCGCTTCACGCGCGACAGGTCCGCCGTCAGGATGGCGGGAAGGAGCTTCTCGACCGAGAGCTCTTCCGCCTTCCACATCTGGCGGAGATCCTCATCGGTGTACTCGGGCGACAGCGCCGACGCCGCACCCTCGAAGCTCGCATCGAGACGCCGGTAGGCGGCGCCCCCGAAGAAGTTGAGCCATCGCCGCTGGAGCCCGATGTCCTTCATCGGGATGGGCTCCTTGCTCACGCCATAGGGCGCGATCGCGTTGAGGTCGCGGATCGCCTCTTCGTTCTTCGTCGCGCGCGCCTGCTCCATCGACCAGGCCCAGCCGCGCCGTTCGCTCTCCGCCGCGTCAACGGCCTGTCCGACGCCGATATAGGCGTGGAGCCATTCGGGGTGCTTCTCCGCGAGGGTGAGTCCGAGGATGCTTCCCCAGCTGTGGCCCAGGACGAAGATCTTCTGCTTGCCGAAGGTCGTGCGTGCCCATTGGGCGACTTCCTCGGCATCGGCGTGCATCCGCTCGAGGGTGATGGTGGGGGTGACCGTGGCGGGATCATTCGCGACATACGTCTTGCCCGCGCCGCGCTGGTCCCACTGGACGACCGTGAAGAACTCATCCCAGCCATGCGTGACGTACCAGCTCGTCGGCATCGCGACCCAGCCGGGGCCACCATGCAGGACGAGCAGCACGGGGTTGCGCAGATCTCGACTGCGGACCGAGACCCATTGGTCGATGCCTCCAATGCGAATCTTCTCGGTGCGCTCCGTCCCCTCGGGCGCCACGACCTTGCGCAGGTCCGCGATGATCTTGACTGCTTCGGCTCGGTCATGAGGGCCTGGCGCCTCCTCCGCCTGAACCTGCATGCCCAGGAGGAGCAGCGCCGCCACCGGTAACCACGATGCTCTTCTCACCCTGACCCCTCGTCCCAATCCGTCCGGGTTCAACGTATCCGTTCCAGCGACAAACAGGCGCTGGCTATACTCCCTACGCTGGAAGCGATTCAGCGATTGCAGTCATCCGGGGCTCCGGCTCCGGGACATGCGGCGCGGGGAGGATGTGATGCGAAGGTCTGCCGTGCTGCTCGGGCTCCTGGGGGGCGTCGGGTGCGCCTCTGTCACACGAGGACTCGACACCCAGCTCAACCCAGAGACGGGACAGTACGAGACGCCCTCGCACGAGGTCATCTATCCGGTCCCTGTCGACGACGCGCTGATGACAGTCCGGTACATCCTGGAGAAGAACCACTCCTCCGTGATGGAGAAGGAGGGGGGACTGGCGATGTTCTCCTCCTTCATTCCGGATGTCGTCCCTCCCGAGCGCTACTACATCCAGGGGGAGCGGCTCGGGGCTCGGCAGTCTCTCGTTCGGGTCTTTCGAATCCGCTACAGCCAGCTGGGGAGCTACGGCGCTCAGGCCGAGGACAGTCTCCGCCTGCAGGTCTCCATGCCGGGCGCCTTCGCCAACATCCCCGGGCTCGAGGGCTACAGTCCGGCGCACGGCTACCGCGACCTGGTCATCGAGCAGAAGCTCCTGGAGCGATTGGAGATGGCTCCCGCGCTGGAGGTGGTGGGCGGCAATCCGCCCGTCCCCATTCGCTCGGTGGTGATGGAGAGCGGGGGCGAGGAGGGGAAGGCGACCGCCGCGGGTCCCGAGTGTGGTGCTCCCATGGAGGGAGCCTCGTCCCTCTTCGCCGCGGGAGGCGTCCTGATGGTGGCGGATCCCCTGGGCACGCAGGAGGTTCCGTCCGCGGCGCTGCGGATGGTGTGCGAGGCCACCGCCAAGGACCTGCCGGTGACGCTGGCGCTGTCCATTCCCATCTCCGAGCAGCCGCTCCTGGAGCGCTACCTCGCCAGTAACGGCGAGGCCGCGGCCATGCAGGAGCTGCTCTCGTGGAGCGCGTTCTGGCGCCGGACGTTCCAGGACGGGCGCAGCAGCCGCGCCATGCTGTGGCTCCTCGAGCAGGCCCGTCGCTTGCGCGTCTCGGGGAAGGACATCGCCGTGGCCGCCATCGACACCGATGCGGCCAAGGGCAATGCGCGCGAGGAGCAGCTGGCCCAGCACCTGTTGGACGCCCGAGCGAAGCGTCCCCAGGCATGGACGCTGGTCCTCACGGGCAGCGTCCATGCGCGCACCACGGCGGTGAGCTGGGATGGCGACCTGGAGCCCATGGGCGCTCGCGTGGCCAAGGCCGTGTCCTCGGTGCGAGTCCTGGACGTGGGCTTCCAGCGCGGCACCCAGTTCACCTGTCGCTACAGCGATTGGGCCGAGGAGGTGGAGTGCAACGTCTTCGGCATCAGCCCGGGGCTCGAATCGCGGCAGTCCTCCCAGCAGGCCGTTGGACTGAAGCTCTCCACGCCCCAGGAGGCTCACGGCTTCGATGGTCGACTGTACCTCGGACCCTTGACCGCTTCGCCTCCCGCGCTCCATGCACCGCGGCAGGCCAGCGCCGTCAAGCCCGTGCCCGCCGCGGAGTGAAGCGCCGCCCTCAGGCCTCTCCCGCGAAATGGGGGTCGCGCTCGTTCGTGTCGGTCCCGGACCAGTGCATCCGCGTGGAAGAGAACCCGCATGAGGCGAGGGTGGTCGTGCGTTCGAGTCGCGATGGGGCTGGTGCTGGTGCTCGGGGTCGTCTCCCCGGCCGTGGCCGCGAGCAAGAAGGAGTCGATGGATCAGCTCGCCTCCAAGTACCAGGTCTTCCGCCAGTTCAATGGCGTGGTGCTGGTCGCGGACGAGAAGGGCATCCTCCTCAAGAAGGCCTACGGATTCGCGAACTTCGAATGGCGGATTCCCGCCACCCCGGACACGAAGTCCCGCCTCGCCTCCCTCACCAAGCAGTTCACGTCCATGGTCATCATGCAGCTGGTGGCCGAGGGCAAGCTGCGCCTGGAGTATCGGCAGGACACGGGCTCGCGCGTCACGCTCACCCAGCTGTTGAACCACACCTCGGGCATCCCCAGCTTCACCAGCCACCCGGACTTCGGGGCGAAGTGGTCCCGCATCCCAGCTCCACCGCCGAACTCATCAAGCAGTTGGCCAGCGGTGACCTGGAGTTCGAGCCCGGGACGAAGTACGCCTACAACAACTCGGGCTACTACCTGCTGGGCGCCATCATCGAGCGCGTGACAGGCAAGCCCTACGCGCAGGTCATCCAAGAGCGAATCTTCGACCCGGTGGGGATGAAGAACTCGGGCTACGACGTGTCTGCGACGGTGCTGCCCAGGCGCGCGAGCGGCTACGTGTACACGCCCGACGGCATCATCAACGCGCCCTACATCGACATGGGATTGCCCTTCGCCGCGGGCGGGCTCTCCTCGACGGTGGAGGACATGTCCCTGTGGGAGCGGGCGCTGCATGGGGACACCTTGCTCCCGCCAGTGCTGACGCGGTGGGCACCTACCGCACCCTCCAGGCCCAGAAGCCGGATGAGTACACGTTCAACTCGAGGGAGCTGAATGGGCTTGGTTATCAGCTCCTGAAGGGCGGCCGGGTCGTGGATGCGATTGCGCTCTTCCAGCTCAACGTGGAGATGTACCCGGAGGAGGGAAACGTCCACGACAGCCTCGGTGAGGCGTACCCGGTGCACGGTGACAAGGCGCTCGCCGCCGAGGGCTATCGCCGTGCGCTGGAGTTGGACCCGAAGAACGCGGGTGCCGCTCGGATCCTCAAGGACCTCGAGCCGCCCGCGACGCAGGGGCCCTGAGGGGCTCCCTCGGGCTTGGAATATTCGTGAGCTGCTTGGGTTCCGGGGCCGGCCGAGGACACATCCCGGTGTCCGGCATCGGAGCCACTCCATGAAGCTGTCCTTGCTGTTGCTCACCTGCCTCGTCGCAGCGCCTTCGTTGGCCCAGCAGAGCCCCCCGGACACCCGCGCCGCGAAGCAACAAGTCCAGGCCGTGGTGAATGACTTCCGGGACGCCATCATCCAGAAGGACACGAAGAAGTTCCTCGGCCTGTTCCTCCGCGAGGACGTCATCTGGCAGTCCGTGCACTCGGACGAGTTGCTGCAGAAGCTCCGTCAGAAGAACCCCAACGCGAACAAGGTGGGCATCAACCCGAAGCAGAACCCCAGGTCGTTCATCGAGGACATCGCGGCGGAGTCCAAGCGCTCCGAGGAGAAGTTCACCCACGTCCGCATCGACACGGACGGCACCATCGCCTCGGTCTCCTTCGAGTTCACCTTCAACCTGGACGACCGCGTCGTGAATCGCGGCCAGGAGAGCTGGCACCTGGTGAACACCGGCAACGGCTGGAAGATTGTCTCGGTCATCTGGTCCAACAACTAGGCGCACACGCTTCGTTGCACAGGACTTGTCCAAGTCCGAAGGCGTCCCCAGCCTATGCGGCATGGTTTGCAGGCTCGTATCCATGCCAGCGATTCGCGGGGCCCGTGCGGAACTGGGGATGAGCAGGCGGTTCCTGTTCTCCCCCGAGCACTCTCTTGCCCGGCGTGACGACCCCGAGACGTTCCCACGGCATGCCGGGGACGCTCTGCCACGGGTCGTTCTCTAGACGCCGGCCATGGTCTTCCGCCCCCGTCCGAGGGGCGCGCTGACGAGTCGGAGGGGCGCTCCAGCCCCTCGCCGAGAGCAGGCTCACGAACGCACGTAAAGGATTGCCCTTCATGTTCCAGATTCCCCTCTCCGAGGCGGGCTTCAACTCAGGTCATGTCCACGAATGGCGGCTCGGCCCTCCGCTCAACACGCTCGACATCCTGTCGGGGGGAGACAGGCCCGCCTCCTACAACCAGGAGAAACACTTCTCGGCCGCGGTGGCCGCCCGGAAGGAGCACGTCTCGGAGGACTACTGGATTGGTCTGTCGTTCAGGATTCCGGGGCCGCTCAACCTGCCCGCGTTGGAGGCCGCGCTCCTCCGGTTCGTGAAGCGGCACGAGGTGCTGCGCTGCGGGTTCGAGCAGCTCATCGCGGGCGACCTGCGCTGTGACGTCATGACGCCCGAAGAGGTCCGGCTGGTGCACACGGACGTGGGGGCCTTCGCGTCGGGCGAGCAGGTCACCGACCACATCCGCACCACCTTCAATCGGGACATCGACACGCTGTCGTGGCCCTTGTTCGTGATGGGCGTGGTGGTCGAGGAGTCACAGTCCACCGTCTACATGGGGTTCGACCACATCCTGTGTGACGGCCTCTCCCTCGTGATCACGGTCGATGAGGTGGAGCGGGACTATGCCGCCTTGTCGATGGGCCAGCGACCGGAGTTCGAGGTGGCGGGCAGCTACCTGGACTTCGGGGATGTGCAGCGCCGTCGCTATTCAAAGCTCACCGCGGACAGCCCCGAGCTGGACTACTGGCGGTCCTTCATCGAGGAGGCGGGGAACCTGTTTCCGCGCATCCCGTTGGACCTGGGCCTGGACTCCGGCCGCATGTATCCGGCGCGCAATGTCACCGTCCGACTGCTCGACGATACGAGCGCCCTGGCGCTCGAACGCATCTGCCGGCAGCACGACACGAAGCTGTTCATGGGCCTGCTGGCGGTCGTCGGCATGGCGCTCCGAGACATCTCGGGTTGTCAGACGTACCACGGGTTCCTTCCGATCAGCGAACGTCAGGACCCCCGTTGGCACAAGTCGATCGGCTGGTTCGTCAACACCCTGGCGATCACGTTTCCTATCGCAGACGGGATGACGTTCCCAGAGGTTGCCGCGGGCGTGCAGTCTGGCTTCAAGCAGCTCATCCGCAATGTCGACGTGCCCTTCGTGAAGGTCTGGGAGCTCCTGGCGCCGCAGTACTACCACCTGCGGACCTGGCCATTCCCGGTCAACTTCTTCTCGTTCCTCGACTACCGGAAGCTGGCGGGGGCTGAGCACTTCGATGTCTGGCAATCGAAGACCATCCCGGCGTCATCGCATTCCAACACCGGGAACATGTGGTTCTTGCGCAATGCGCATGGACTCTTCCTCAACTCCATCTTCTGCGACGTGCCCAAGAGCATCGAGGCCTTCACCCGCTACCGCGCCGCCATTTCCTCCACGCTCGATGGGCTCATCCAGGGCTCCACCCGGGAGGGCGTCGTGCCCAGGGAGAGCGGTCAGCCGACGGCAGCGGTCTGACCCGGGGGAATCGCGAGGCCATCGCTGACCTCTCGCTGTGCCCTGGAGGTGCGGCTCACTTGCGGCCGCATGTCTGGGGCATGGCCGAAAACGTCGGGACAACGTCCTTGTCGCGCAGGGCGTGTCCACCTATCCCTCCAGCTTGGGTGCTCACGGCTCGTGTGTTTCATCGAGCCGCGACCGCCAACGCGCCGGAAGCATGTCCGGCACTGGAGACAGGTGATGGTCGAGACGCTCTGGCAGGACCTCCGCTACGGGGCGCGCATCCTCGTGCGCAGCCCGGGCTTCACTGGCGCGCGCCCTGCTCGTAGGAGACCGGGATGCCTTCACCCAGCACTTCGCCATGGCCCGTCTTGAATACGAAGCGCAGACGGAGACGCGAGCCCGCTCCTTCGCCACCCCCGTGACGTCGTTCGCGCCACACCGCTTTCTTTGGTTGGAGGGATTGGGGCTCCTGCGCCTGGCGGAGCGGGTAGGGCTTCAGCTCATGGATACGGAGTACCGCTATTGCCCACGGCTCTCCCGGGTCCCGATGAAGGCTCGGTACCTGGGAGATTGGGCCATCCCTGTTCAGCGCACTCACCCCTGAGTCATTTCCTCCGTCCCGCTGGCCACGGAGCGGTCCGCGCGCGCGGATTCGCGCATCGCAATCCCGTGCGAGTGAGCCACGAAGCTGAACCCACGCGCTCACGGCGCGGTGGGCCTCGCCCCGAGCGAGGTACACCCCGGGTGCGAAGCATCCAGGCGCTTCAGCTGGGCTCGTCCGGCCTATAGTCGCGCGCCTCAGTGGTTTGTTTCGACGCCCCTACCCAGGTCCACGCCTTGCGCATCTGCCTCGTATCCAAAGAGCTCTCGCCATTCTTCGGGGGCGGCATCGGCACCTACGTCACCCTCATGAGTCGGGCCTTCGCGGACGCGGGGCATGAGGTCCATGTCCTCACGGCGGCACTCCCAGGGCTCGAACGGGCGCCTGAGCTGCTCCCCGGTGTGCACGTCCACACCGTCGCGGAGCTGGAGCCCGGGTATGCGGGCGCCTTTCCCTTTCCGCCGCTGCGGCACGCCATGGCGGCGTACACCTTGTTGCAGACGCTGCACGCGCGGCACCCCTTCGACCTCATCGAGTTCCCCGAGTACGAGGGCGAGGGGTACTTCGCCTTGCGAGCCCGGCGGACGTTGGGCCAGTTCGCCACCGCGGTGCTCGCGGTTCGTCTCCACACTCCCACGCACGAAGTCCAGCGCTTCAACCGCGTCACCACGCTGGACATGGATGCCGCCCAGCAGGAGTTCATGGAGGACTGCTCCGTTCGGGATGCGGACCTCCTGCTGTCTCCCACCCAGTCGCTCCTCGACCTGGTGCGGGCTCGGCTGGGCCTTGGGGACAAAGGCGTGGTGGTGCCTTATCCGTTCCCCACGAGATCCTTCGCGCAGGCAACTCCACGCCCACGAGCCACTCCTCCGCGCGTGCTGTACTTCGGACGGCTCGAATACCGGAAGGGCGTGCAGCACCTCATCGAGGCGATGCAGACGCTCTTCGCGCGAGGGCTCCAGGCTGAAGTCCAGCTCGTGGGAGGAGACACACGAACAGGGCCGTTCGGACGCTCGATGCGCGAGTGGTTGGAGCGCCGCATCGCGCCCGAATGGAAGCATCGCTTCCTCTTTGAACCTCCACGCCCGCGCGCCGAACTCGCATCCGCCATCGCGGAGGCGACGGTGTGCTGCTTCCCCTCGCTCTGGGAGAACTTCCCCAACGTATGCCTGGAGGCCATGAGCGCCGGATGCCTGGTGGTGGGCAGCGACGCCGGCGGCATGGCGGAGGTCATCGAGGATGGCCGCAGTGGCCTCTTGTTCAGGTCAGGGGATTCGGCGCACCTGGCGGAGGTCCTGGAGCGGGCGCTGACCACGCCCTCGCTGCAGCAGGCCGTGCGCGACACCGCGCCCGCGCGAATCGCTGATTACTGCCAGCCTGCTCGCATCGTGCAGCAGGTGGAAGCCGCCGTCGCGGCGCATCCTCCGCGCCTCCCCGTGCTTCGCACGACGCCCAAGGCCAGGCAGGACGCGCCGCGCGTCTCCTTCCTGGTGCCCTATTTCAACATGGGGCAATACCTGCCGGAGACGTTGCGCTCCATCCGCGCGCAGACCTTCACGGACTACGAGATCATCCTCGTGGATGATGGCTCCACGGACCCGCGGAGCCGCGCGCTGTTGGAGACGCTGGACGCACCCGACCTGCGCATCATCTCGAAGCGGAATGGAGGGCTCAGCTCCGCTCGGAACGCAGGGCTGCGCGAGGCGCGCGGACACTACGTCCTTCCCTTGGACCCGGATGACCTCATCCAGCCTACCTTCCTGGAGAAGGCCGTCGCTGTCATGGAGGGCTCGCGAGACTTCGCCTTCGTGACGTCACTGGTCTCCTACTTCATCGACGACCCGACTCGAGTCGTGGGCGGCTGGGTGCCCTGGGGCGTCGAGCGGGATGCCCTCTGGGTGTTCAACGTGGCCTCCACCTGCACCGCGCTGATGGAGCGAAGGCACGTGGAGGAGGTTGGCGGTTACGACGAGTGGCTCACGGCCTATGAAGACTGGGATGTCTTCTGTTCGCTCGCTGAGCGCGGGCTCTCGGGCACGGTCATTCCGGAGCCCCTCTTCCAGTACCGGTTGCGCCCGGACTCGATGACGCGCACGACGCTCGTGAATGACCGCTACGCGGTGATGGCGTACCTGTACCAGAAGCATCCTTCGCTGGCCCTTCATCCCGCGCGCTCCCTGCGCATCCTCCAGGGCGAGGCGCACAAGCAGCAGCAGTTGGCGGCTCGCGCCACAACGCCCGCCAAGCCGCTGCTGCACCAGGTCGCGGACCGCGTGAACGAGGCCCTCAAGCAGCGACTGGAGCCCATCCACCCAGCGCTGCGGCGAACCGCGAAGTGGCTCCTGCGGTCGGCGCCCGAGGACTCTCGTCCCCTGCGCTACCAGCTCATGGAGAAGGTCAAGCGCCTCAAGCCGCCCCGCGAATAGGGCAGGGCGCGCATCATCCACCTCCCCGTCGCGTGACGGCGGGAGTCAGTCCCGTCACCCGCCGGAAGACGGTGGTGAAGTGGCTCTGCGAGCTGAAGCCAACCTCGAGCGCGATATCTCCCAGCGAGCGCGAGGTGCGGCGCAGCAGCTCCCGTGCGCGCTCCACCCGTCGTTGCTGCACGTAGGCGTGAGGCGTCATCGCCATGGACTGCCGGAACGCTCGGGTGAAATAGAAGACGCTCAAGCCCGAGTGGCGAGCCAGCTCCTCCACGCGGATGCTCCGCGCCAGATGGGCCTCGATGAAGAGCTGCACCCGATGCAGCGCGGCGGCGGAGAGCCCTCCACGGCGCCGAGCGGCCCCGGAGCCTCCGGGCGCATGGAGGAGTCTGGCGACCCGGGCGGCGTGCCGGTCCTGGACGCCACGCACCGTGCTCATGAGCCCCGCGATGGCCTTCAGGTCCGCATCCGCCAGCGACGCCATCGCGCGGAACCCCTCCTCGCGCAGCGGGCCCCAGATGGTCTCAATCCATTCCCGAGCGTGCTCGGTCAGCACGAGCCGCTTGCCACTCCCCGCGACCTCCCGTCGAACGTAGCCCGCGAGTTCGAGCCGCTGCACGTCGGTGCCCCGAGGCACCGCGCTCAAGGGCGTGGGGCCTCCGAAGTGAACCTGCGCCAGGAGCGCCAGCTCCGCGCGGCCCAGTGCGAGCACCTCGCCCACGGCCGCGTCGAAGGCCGCTGAGGCGTCCTGGAAGCGCGCGATGTCGGTGCCTATCTGTGCGAGGAGGGCATGGCGGGAGTGCATGACAAACACCGCAGGAAGGAGAAAAACAGCACAAGGGCTCGAAAGACGCTCACTCGCCCGGGACGCATCCTGCCCGGATGATGAACATGAAGCTGTCGGCCGTGGAACTCATCTTGTGGCTTCTCGTGCTCAACCTCGGCATCTCGTTTGGAGCGGGGCTCTATGAGCATCGCATCGTGGTCCCCAGGTGGCTCGACGCCGAGGGGGCGCACTGGTTCGCGGAGGCAGCGAGGCGCGACAACGTGGGGCTGCGCTTCTGGGCCTTCGTCAGCACAGGCCCTTTGACGTTGCTCACCGTGGCGAGCTTCGCCCTCGCATTTCAATCCACGGGACCGCTACGCGTCTGGTGGCTCGCGGCCGCCTCGATGGTGCTCGTGGACCGACTCCTCACCTTCTCGTACTTCATCCCCACGATGATGCGGCTGATGCAAGCCTCCGATTCCTCCGACGCCGTGGCGACCGCGATGCTGTGGAGCCGACTGAACCACCTGCGCCATGTCCTGGTCGCCGTTGCATGGCTCTGTTCGCTCCAGGCCCTGACGTGGATGAGAGCGAGCAAGCTCGGCCAATCTTCCTGAGAGAAGCCGGGCCCTGTGGCTCGGGGCCGCCGCCCGTGGAGAGAACAGGCGCCCATCGGCTCGTCGCTCGTGTATATGCCTCCGCGCCTTTCTCCTCTGGAAACGACATGAGCGCGCTGCCTCCCTGTCCGAAGTGCAACTCCGCCTACACGTACGAAGACGGCAGTCTCTACGTCTGCCCGGAGTGCGCGCATGAGTGGTCGACAGCCGCCGCCGTCGAGGTTGGAGAAGAGAAGCGCGAGGTGCGGGACGCCTACGGCAACCTGTTGCAAGACGGCGACAGCGTCACCGTCATCAAGGACTTGAAGGTCAAGGGCTCGTCGACAGTGGTCAAGGTCGGCACCAAGGTCCGAAACATCCGCCTCGTCGACGGTGACCACGACATCGACTGCAAGATCGACGGCATCGGTGCGATGGGGCTCAAGTCGGAGTTCGTGAAGAAGGCGTAGGGCGCCGAGCCCTCTTCTTGGCGAACTCCGCGTCGCGAGCCTACGGCCCGGCCGTGTATGTCGTCGTCAACGTGGCGCCCGAATACGCCGAGTTCGCGCGGAGGCCGACGAAGTACTTGCCCGCGGAGGGCGCGGTCATCGTGCAGCTCTCGCTGTTGCCTCGGATGTCCGGACGACACTGGTAGGTCGTCGTCGTCGGGGCCGACCCGAAGTTGACGTAGAGGTCCGCGTCACCCGTGCCGCCGCTGAGCGCGAACGTGACCACCGATTGGCCCGAAGCGACGTCGACCGTCCAGTAGTTGAAGTGGCCGGCGATGCTGTCCGCGATATTGACGATCGGGTTCCAGGGTGGAGGGGGAGGGGGCGGAGGGTTCACCGGAATGGGCCAGCGCCAAGGCCAGGGCCAGGGTGGGCACAGGGGCGGATCGTCGTACGTGCCGGTCAGGTTGACATTCGAGTACGCCGCATACCCGTAGAGGCCGACGTAATACGTGCCTTCACGTGGCTGCGTGACCGTGCAGGTCTCGTCGTTGCCACTGACGTTTGAGCGGACGTCGTAGGTCGTCGTCGCCGGCGGCGAGCCGAACTTGACGTAGAGGTCCGCGTCCCCCGTGCCGCCGCTGGCCTTGAACGTCACCTTCGCCTTGCCAGCGGGGACATAGAGACTCCAGCGCTGCAGGGTGCTCGCACCCCCCGAGAGCCCTGTCATCGACAGCCAGGGGTCCGGCAGCGGCCTCAATGCCGGTCCCTGCGCAAGGATCGCGGCACGTGTCGACTCGTCAACATCAAGCCTCGCTTGCGCTGCCTCCTGTGGCGCCGCGATGCCGTCAGGAGTCCCGCCGGCCTGGAGCCGACTCTCCAGGGCCGTCTGCGTCTCGGGAGTTGGGTCAATGCAGCCCAATGCCAAAACGCTGCAGACTGTGAGTGTGCGCGCTCTTCTCAGCATGGTTCCCCTCCTGCTCTGATTTGGACCCGGATGACGCTCTCATGCGCGGCAAGAACCACAACCGCATGGAGGTCAGCGCGGCATCATGCGGCAACAGCTCCATTCCTGACCAGAGGGTGTCTGCCAATCCCTTATGCTCAGGGGCCCAGTTGGCCCAATCCGTAGCGCTCCTTGCCGCGCAAGAGTCGATAACGCGTGGTCATTCATCGACACCGACTGAAGCGGCCAGGACCGGTCAACGCTCTCCGAGCGGACCGGTGGATGGGCCCCAGGGCCTGGCAATCGAAGTCCGTGTCCTACGGTGCAATGGGGCGCGAAGCTCCCATGCCCCGTTTCCGCGCTCGGGATGGCCCGAACAGATAGGCGGTCACGAGTTCGAGCGCCTCCGCCGCGATGTCATCCACCGAAAGTCCGTCGTGCGGTTCGAGCACCGCGCGATGGGTCAGCGCCTCGATGACCGTCTGCACGATGAACGCGGCCATCTGGGGCGTGCGCCCGTTCAGCACCGCGCGATGGGCCTCGAAGAACTCCACGAACTTCTCCATCAGGATGTCGCCCGTGTGCGGACCGCTCTTGATGCGCCGACGGGGCACTTCTTCCTTGAAGACCTTGTGGAGCTTGGGGTTGACGCGATGTGCTTCGAGCGCAGCCTGGATGACGGCCTGGAGCGTCTGGCGCGGGTCGGCGTCGTCATGCACGAAGGCCCCGTTGATGCACGTGAGCACCTCCCGCGAGTGCTGCTCGCCGAGCGCGACGACGATGGCCTCCTTGTTCGGAAAGTACTGATAGAGGGAGCCGACGCTGATTCCCGCCATCTTCGCGATGGCGATCGTGGTCGCTCTCTCGTACCCATGCTTGGTCAGAACACGAATGGCGGCATCGAGAATCGAGGCCACCATGGCCTTCGAGCGATCCTGTCGCGGCTCCTTCCTCGGGGCGAACTTCGTTCGTGAGTGGCTCGTGCGGGGCATGGTCCTGAACGCGAATTGAAAATACGAATAAGAATTCGCATAGTCATCGCCATGAATTCAAGTCGTACCCAGGGCCGCGAGACGAACTACGATGTGATCATCGCGGGTGCAGGTCCGGTGGGGTTGTTCCTCGCATGTGAGCTGCGGCTCGCGAAGCTCGACGTGCTCGTGCTCGAACAGGCGGCCGATCCGAGCTCCCTCTTGAAGAAAATGCCCTTCGGACTCCGGGGGCTCTGGGGCCCGAGCATCGAGGCCCTCTATCGGCGCGGACTGTTGGACGCGTTCGCAGGGCCGCCGGTCGAGCGGGGCGGCAATCGCTTCAAGCTTCGCCGCTCCATCGCGGACACGAGCGGCCCCGCGGGTCACTTCGCGAGCATCGAGTTCGACTTCGCCCACATCGACTCGTCGCGCTGGCCGTACCGAATCCCAGGACCCGCGGACATGCAACTGGGCAGCGAAATGGGGCACATCGAGCACGTCTTCTCCGAGCGGGCTCGTGCGCTGGGGGTCGAGATCCATTTCGGACAGGGGGGCAGCGGGTTCGCGCAGTCGGAAACGGAGGTCGTCGTTCAGGCAGGCGAGCAGCGATATGTGGCGCGCTATCTCGTCGGCTGTGACGGCGGTCGCAGCACGGTTCGCAAGCACGGCGGCTTCGAGTTCGTCGGCACCGAGCCTGAGTTCACGGGCTATTCGGTTCACGTCGACCTCGCCGATCCGGCGGCGCTCCCGCTGGGCGCGCACATCACCGAGGCCGGCAGGTATCAGCAGTGGCAGCCGGGGTTCGTCGCTGCGTTCGACTTCGACGGCGGTGCGTTCCATCGCACCCAGCCGATCTCGATCGAACACATCCAGGCGATGCTGCGGCGCGTGTCGGGGAAGGACGTGACTGTCACCGCGCTTCACGTGGCGACGACGTGGACCGATCGCTCGATGCAGGCAACCACCTACCGCAAGGGGCGGGTGCTGCTCGCGGGCGACGCCGCGCACATTCACTCGCCGCTCGGTGGACAAGGGCTGAACCTCGGAATGGGCGATGCGATGAACCTCGGCTGGAAGCTCGCGGCAACGATTCGCGGCGACGGGCCGGCGGACTTGCTCGACAGTTATACGGCCGAGCGGCACCCCGTCGGCGAGCGCATCTTGGATTGGACCCGGGCACAGGTCGCGCTGATGCGGCCGAAGTCGAGTGCCCTCCAGGCCATCGTCCGGGACCTGATGAAGACCCGCGACGGCGCGACCTACTTCGCGGAGCGGCTCTGGGGGCTCTCGCTTCGATATGACCTCGGTGAAGCGCATCCGTTGGTGGGCCGGAGCTGCCCGGACTTTGAACTCGACGACGGCACGCGGCTCGGCGCGCTGTTGCGGGATGGCCAGGGAGTGCTGCTGGACTTCGACAGGCAGCTCGAGGGTCTCGAGGGCCGCTGGGGCGAGCGCGTGCAGTACGTGGCACGCAGCGCGAAGGCGCGCCTCGGAGTCTCCGCGGTGCTCGTGCGCCCAGATGGATTCGTCGCGTGGGCGGGTGACACGACGGCGACGCCCGAAGAGGTGACGCGTGCTGCCGCACGCTGGTTTGGCAATCCGGGCTGACGCGTGCGCGAGTACGATCTGATCGCGGATTGGTATGCCTCTCACCGCACCGGCGACCTGGGCGTCCCGGAAGTGACCGCGCTCGCGGCATCGCTTCCGACTGGAGCCTCGGTGCTCGACATCGGCTGCGGCACGGGCTTACCGCTGACGCGGGTGCTGTTGGAGCTGGGTTGCCAGGTGACGGGCGTGGATAGCTCTCGTGAGCTGGTGGCGCGATTTCAAGCGAACTTCCCCCACGTGCCAGTGCTGTGTGCCCCCATCCAGTCATGTGTGCTGCAGGAGCGGTCGTTCGACGCTGCGGTCGCGTGGGGCGTCTTGTTCCACCTGAGCCACGAAGAACAGGAGCAGGCGATCGCCCAGGTTGCGAGGGCATTGAAGTCTGGCGCCGCGTTCCTCTTCACGTCAGGCGACACCCACGGCTCCATCGATGGCGCTCCGATGAATGGCGTGCCGTTCCGCTATCACTCGTACAGCATCGATGGGTACCGCGACCTGCTGCGCGCGTACGGGCTCACGCTGGACGCGACGCACGCGGACTCAGGCGCGAACCGCTACTTCCTGTCGCGCAAGACCAGGTAGGAGGTACTGCGGACGTGCTTCAATGCCGCTTGTCGTCGCCGAACTGGACAATCAGCGCGCTCTTCTCACGGTCCTCTGGCGGGTAGATCACATCCACGACCGTGCCGGGAACCAGGAGGTGGAGAAGCTCCGGCTTGTACAGGAACCGGTGCTGAGACAGGAGCCAGTCTTCGCCCTGTCCCTCTTCGTGCACCAGGAACGTCACGTGAGTCCTGGGCATCATGCCACGGGAACCTGGCTCGCCTGTTCTGACTTCGCGCAACGTGGCCTTCACGCGCCGGCCATGGGTGAGAATGCGCTGGTAGGCCTCACGTTGCCGCTTGTCCCTGGCGATGATCCACCACGCGTATGCCCCAGTGGACACCGCCGAGATCGACCACACCCACA
The DNA here is from genome assembly GCA_016458225.1 of Myxococcaceae bacterium JPH2. Taxonomy (NCBI): domain Bacteria; kingdom Pseudomonadati; phylum Myxococcota; class Myxococcia; order Myxococcales; family Myxococcaceae; species Myxococcaceae bacterium JPH2. The sequence goes on from JAEMGR010000022.1 coordinate 97,986, forward strand.
GCGTTTTCTCCCAACTCACGGCTGCCCCTCTCCTCAGAATCCGCCTGGGACCTTCCCATCCACACTCTCTGTCTTGCCAGGACAAACGAAGGTCACTGTGACGTGTCATGCCGGACTGGCAGGGCCGGGGCGGGGGGAGACCCGCCGGTCAATGGAACGCCGTTCCAGGTCTGTCAAGATGGGGCCATGGGAACGGCGAAGCGCGGGTCGGAGCGACGTGAGGATGCGCTCTCACGCGCGCGGATCATCGAAGCGGCGGTCGAGTTGCTCGATGACGAGGGCGAGAGCGGATTGACCTTCCGTGCGCTTGCCACGCGGCTTGCTACGGGGGCAGGAGCCATCTACTGGCACATCGCGAACAAGAACGAGCTACTCGCCCACGCGTATCCATTCGTCCGGAAGCTCGCGACCCACCTGCCCAAGCACGACGACCTCGCCGAATTCCTCGCCGGCATCGAGCCCATCCTGACTGGAATTGAGGCGTCGCGGTAACACATTGTCGGCATGGCCTCAACCTCACGTGTCCACGTCGCGTTCAGGCCATGCCAGGAGGGGACGGGTTCAAACTGGGGCGCGTTGAATTCCCACAAGCGATACGACACCTGCAGATGGTGCCACGTCGGCAGATCACGTCACTTCGCGTCCGCCACCGGGTGAGTCATCCATTCCCGTCCATCCCCGCTCGACGCGAGCACGTGACTGCCCGCCAACCAGAGGCGCCCCTGGCTTGTGCACAGCCGCCCAACCGCGGACAGGCTCCCCACGGAGTCCATCAGCGGAATAGGGCAGCGCTCGAATCCGGATGTGTCCACGCGGTACACCTGCTCCGAGTCCGCCACGTAGAAACAGTCCCCCCACTGCTCGGCCGTGTGGATGGGGCCTACCCTCGCGAGGACACGACAGCCTTCCGCCGTTACGGCGATGACGTCCCCACGTGTCGTGCCCGCGATGGCCTCGCCCGAGGGGAAGCAGCGGAGGAACGATACCTCGCCGCGGAGGGACGGCTGGAGGTCTCTCCAGCGCCCCTCGGCATGCATCCAGAGTCCTTGGCCTCCGGCGAAGAGGACCCGTGTCCCGTCCACACCGGAGAAGCTGTCGAGCGCGAGGACGCGACCTGGGACCTGTCCCAATGACTGCGCCCAGGTCATGCATCCCTCGCCGCGAAAAAGTAGCCCCACCTCGGTGGGCGCATCGAGTTCGTACGATCGGCTCCCCGCGAACACGACGTCCTCACCGCTGAAGCATGCGCGAGTGCCGACGAGACCTGCGGGGACGCCCCTGTACTCGAGTGCCTCCCAGGCGCCTCCCTCGCTCGCGCGAATGGCTGCGAAGAATGCCGAGCCTCCATAGGAGAGCAGCGCTCCCAGGCGATTCTCTCCCAGGCGGCACAAGGTCTCCGCGGTGCCGGAGCCCGGGAGTCCCTCCAGCGTCCAGGTTCCCGCCGTGCACACGGCGACGTGCCGAAAGCCGTCAATCTCGAAGCGGACATCGTCGGGGTCGAAGTCGGGGTCGACGAGGGAGGTGAACGCCTCGGCGTCGTAAGTCTCGCGCCAGCTCTCGACAGGGCCCGGTCCTCCTCCGTGGTCATGGTCGGGATGGGGATGGCTGACGAGCAGCGCCATATTGCGCGCATCCACGATGCATCCACTGTGCACGACACCCCGAAACGCGTTCTCCACGGCGGTCGCCTCCCTGATTGCGATGACCCGGCCGTGCCGAATTAGCCCAGCCCCACCCGCGTCGCCAGCACTAGCAGTTCCTGCGCACCGGGCCGGTTCGGGCTCGTGTCGAAGACCACCTCTCCGCCCGGGCTCCTTGATTGCGCGACTCTGACCGAGGAATCCGCGCGTATGGCACTGGCACTGTCGAAGCCTCCAGGGTCCTACTCGTCGCCCGCGTGCGCCGAGCCAACAGATTCATCGGAGATGAGAGTGGCGGGCACACGGGGCTTCAGGGGAGAGTCGCTCATGGGTTCCTCGCGAGTCGCCGGCCCGACAGCTCGACCCCGAACCTTACTCGAGATGGCCGGGTCTGGGGGATGGGTCGCACTGGGTACAGTCTCATTCGGCCCGGTGCGCGAGTTCCCTTCGACGGAATCTGACTTCGTGCGCGCGGACGGGATCAACGTCGAGATGGGATGTGGGCATTGTCGGCGCCGACAGCAGGCTTGCGTGACGGTGTTTGATTGGCGTTCTGCTGGAATTCGGGTGTCTGTGAAGAGATGTGGCGAGCGGGATTTAATCCCGGCGCGAGAGTGGATTTGACGCCGAGTGCTGGGTGATTCAATCATTGTCAAACTCCAGGGGGCCCGAATGGGACGACCGCCGATCTCGCGAAAGTATCTCTACGTTGTTCTAGGGAGTCTCTTCACCTTGGGCGCGGCATGTGGGCCGCCTTCGAGCGAGGAAGAGGGCCTGCCCTCGACCTCGGTGCCCATGGATGCAAGCGCTCCGGGCACGGTCATGATGTCGCTCTTGCCCGCGTTGGACACCGCGTACCAGACGGTGCTGTATGACGACGCCGTCGCGTCGGGTTGGAGCACCGATTACAGCTGGGGCAGCATCTCGCAGGGGGCTACGACGAGCACGAAGGTCTACGGTGCTTCGTCCCTGCAGGTCACCTCTGCCGCAGATAGCGCCCTTGCCCTGGGAGCGAATGGCCAGTCGTTCTCGACAGGTGCCTACTCGGCTGTGAGCTTCGCCATCCACCCCGGGACAGCAAGCCTCGCGGCGATCAAGAGCCTCAAGCTCATCGTGAGCCAAGAGGGGGGCGATGGAAACGCGGGCGTCGCGATCGGCACCTACGCCAGCCCGAGCTTTGACTCCTTGGGGGCGGATGAGTGGACGCGTGTCACCATCCCGATGAGCGCGCTCAAGGGTTCGCTGACCACGTTCAACAAGCTCACCCTCATGGCCGTGACGGCGGTCAGCTACGGCATCGATGGCATCGCCATCGAGATTCCGCGACTGCCCGCGCTCGACCCGTCGTCGATGACGGTCCTGTATGACGATGCGGTCGCGTCCGGTTGGAGCACTGCCTACAGCTGGGGTGGGACCACGCTGGTCTCCGATACGGCGAGCCGAGCCTACGGGACGGCGTCCATGAAGGTGACGGCGCCAGCCAACAGCGCCCTGGCCTTGGGTGGGTTCGGCTCTAGCGTTCCGACTGCCAACACCGCCGCCGTGAGCTTCGCCATCAATCCGAGCGCGTCAAACCTCGCCGCCATCCAGGCCCTCAAGGTCATCGTGAGCCAAGAGGGGAGCGACGGGAACGCGGGTGTCGCCATTGGCGCTTACGCGAATCCGAGCTTCGGTTCGCTGTCGCCCGGGCAATGGACGCGCATCAGAATCCCGATGAGCGCGCTCAAGGGGGCGCTGACGACGTTCAACAAGATTTCGGTTCAGAGCGCCTCCGCGGTGGTCTACGGGGTCGATGGGATCGCGGTAGAGAATGGGACCATCCCTCCGCCGAGTGGTGCGGGAAAGATCTATCCCACAGGCGTGGCCTATCGCGGCATCAACCGCGCCGGGATGGAGTACGGCAGCGACTGGGGTGGGTGGACAGGCCAGACCTACTACGAGGTTCCGTCGTCGACGCAGATCGCCGCGGAGCTTGCGTATTACAAGGGCAAGGGCTTCAACCTGATTCGTTTGCCAATCGCGTGGGAGCGCATCCAGCACACCCTCAATGGTCCGCTGGATACGGCCTACTCGAACGGCATGATGAACTACATCAACCTGGCGACGGCTCAGGGGTTCTCCATCGTGTTGGATCTGCATAACTACAATCGTTATGCGACGGGCGCGTTTGACGGCGCTGGGAACCAGACCGGGAACTACGTCCAGCACGTCATTGGAGACGGTACGCTGACCGCGAACCATCTCGCCGATGTCTGGACGAAGCTCGCGAATCTGGTGAAGACGAATCCCAAGGTCATCCTGAACCTCATGAATGAGCCGCATGATCTCCCGATGACCTCGACGACGTGGTTCTCTGGAATCCAGACGGTCATGAATGCCGTGCGCGCGACTGGGTCGACACAGTTGATTCTGGTTCCCAACTCGCGTGCGTCGGACGTGGGGCACTGGAGCACCTGGGCTCCGGGCGGAGGTCCGGTCGACTCGGTCGCGGCCCTCGCCATCACGGACAGCGCCAACAACTACGCCTTCGACATGCACTCGTATTATCCAGAAGGCTATGGCAGCAACGATGAGTCCTCGTACGGAGCCCAGCTCACGGTGGTGACCAACTGGGCAAGAGCCAACGGCAAGAAGTTGTTCTTGTCCGAGATGGGGATCCAGAACCAGGCGTCTTTCGCGCAGAGCCAGATCACGAACGCACTCACGTTCATGAACAACAACCGTGACGTGTGGATCGGCTGGTCTCCGTGGGACCTGACCAATTGGCAGCTCACCACCAACAACCACACGGCGGACTACACGTCCAACGGCATCACCCCCGTCAACTGGTACGCCGCGTACTTGACCGCGAACTTCCTCGCGTTGTGAGCGCGTGACATCGAGACGGTGGGGCCTGCGAAAGGCCTCGCCGTCTCGATGTCGCGCTCGAACACCGTCGGGCTGTCGCTGGCCATCACGCATCGCGGGCACCTCGTGTTTGCCAAGGGGTATGGATTGGCCGCGCGCACCAGCAAGACGCCCGTCAACACCTCCCACCGCTTTCGTCTCGCCAGCGTGTCCAAGTCGCTGACTTCCATCGGCGTCATACAGTTGATTGCGAGCGGCCGTATTCAGCTGACGGACCGAGTCTTCGGCCAGGGCGGATTGCTGGGGGAGACTTTCGGCGCGCAGAGCACCTCCAAGGACAGCCGTGTCCTGGACATCACCATCCAGAATCTGCTCGAGCACACCGCGGGCGGCTGGGACAACGACAGCTCCGACGGCACGGGCGAGCCGATGTCCGTGAATGCGCAACTGACGCACGGGCAGCTGATCCAACGGGTGTCGCAGCATCTGCCGCTAGAGTTCGCACCTGGGACGACGTTCCAGTATTCAAACTTTGGCTACAGCGTGCTCGGTCGCATCATCGAGCGGGTCACGGGGATGACCTATGAAGACTCCATGCGCGACCACGTATTCGCTCCCAGCGAAGCCACCAGCTTCGCGGTGGGGGAGATACCCCGAGTGCGCGTCTGCCAAACGAGGTCGCCTACTACCAGCTTGGAGCGGGAGCCCACAATCCATACAACATTCCACTGTATCGCATTGATTCGCATGGCGGCTGGGGCGCCACCCCCATTGATTTGCTCCGCGTCGCCGTGCGAGCGGATGGGTTCTCCACCGTCCCGGACCTGCTGAGCGCAAGCTCCCTCGCCACGATGACCACCCGCACGACGGCGCTCGACGCTTCGGGCAATCCGGTCATGTATGCCAAGGGCTGGGTGGTGACCGATTCCCACGCTTGGTGGCACAACGGCTACGTCCAGGGCACGCATGCCCTGTTGATGCGGACGCATGACAGCGATGGGTCCAGTCGCTCCAAGGAATTCATCTGGTCTGCCGTGATCAACTCCAACAACAGTCCCCATTCGAATATGCCCAACATCGACTTGGACCGACTCATGTGGACCCTGGTGAACGGCATCAGCGCCTGGCCTGAGCACGACCTGTTCTAACGGTATCGCGCCGGATCGTCGTTTCGCCTGTAGGGCGTCTCCGCGCGGGGCCCTTCTCCTAGCTTATTGTCGCGGAGGTATTCCTCTATGACTCCGCGCCGATGTTCCCGCTGGCGGATGGCTCACCCGGACGGCACTCGATGGCTCGCCTGTGGCGCTGGACCTTCGACCTGGACGGGCCCTCGGATATCATCCAGGAAGTGCGGGTCGACCATCTCGACGGCGAGTTCCCGCGCATCAACGAGCGGTGCACCGGCCCTCCCCATCGTCATGGATGGTACGACGCCGACACCGCCGAGGCCGTCGGCGAGCCTCTGCGGCTCAACGCCATCGTCCACCGGGATGGCAGGACGGGCCACCGCTCCCTCTTCGAACTGCCGAGAGGGGACCTCACCTTTGAGCCCGTCTTCCTGCCCCGCTCACCCACGGCCCCCGAGGGCGACGGCTGGCTGACGGCGGTGGTCTGGCGGGCGAGTGAGAACCACAGTGACCTCCTGGTGTTCGACGCCCAGGATGTGGCCCAAGGGCTCATCGCGGCGGCCGCCGTGCCTCGGCGTGTGCCGGCCTCCATCGAAGCCGGGTTCCTGACTGACGCCCACTTGACCGTGATTCGCGTCGGACTTGAGCGTGGTCGAAGACCTCCAGGCCCCGCTTGACCGCACCGCTCCTACCGATTGCTCGTTTCTCGTCGGAGGTGCTTTCCGGGCGGCAGCGGTTTGTCGTGTGGCGCACCGCCATGGAAAACCTGTACTCGGTTTCGTCGATTCCAGAGGAGACACAGGAGCACTTCCGCGGTGACGCCACCAGCATCCACTTCGGTTCGCTGCTCCTGGCCGCTCAGCACGTGGATGCTCTGGCGTGTGCGCGAACGCCCGCCAAGGTTCGCTGAGACTCGCTCGACCACTTCATCGTGGGGATTGAGGACTCAGGCCCCGACGGGAGCGCGGGGCCGCGAGTCCTGGTGCAGGAACTGGGGCATCCCCTGTCGCTGCCAGCCGTGCCGCTGATGGGCACCTGCATCATCCTGCCCAGGGACGTCATGACGCGGCTCCTGCCGGACGCGGATTCCCAGCATGGCCGGTGGATTGTCGGTGGGATGGCGCGGCTCTTCTCGGAGCATGTGCGCTCCCTGCTTTGCTCCGTGCCCGAGTTGACCATTCATGATGCGCCGCAGTTCGCGCGGGCAACACAACAGATGGTCGCCGCCTGCCTGGCGACCATGCACGACTCGCTGGCCGCGGCCCGGCCGCAGCTCCATGCCGCCCTCGCGACGCAAGCGCGTCGGTACATAGAGAAGAACTTGATGGCCCCAGACCTCTCCGCGCAGCGACTCGGTGCGGCCCTGGGCCTGTCTCGGTCCGTGCTGTACCAGTTGTTCGAGTCAGCCCACGGGGTGGCGAGGTCCATCCAAGGGCGCCGGCTCGAACGGACTCACGCAGTGCTCTGCGACCCAACGGAGCACCGCCGCATCGCGGACATCGCCGACGAACACGGCCTTCCGAACGAAGCGCACTTCAGTCGTGCCTTTCGCAGGAGATTCGGGTGCTCCGCCAAGGACGTACGCGGCGCGAGGGTAGGGCGGCTGCTCCAGGGAAGTGCCCGGGTCCCCACTCCATGCGCGGGCTCAGCACACCTGGGCTTCGCAGGATGGGTGAAGCAGCTCCGCGCCTCGTAGGAGGTGGTGTTCCTGGGGCGCCCAAGGAAGTGGAACGGGATGCGCGCCGATGGCGAGCCTCAGATTCAGGATGCAGGATCATTGACATCGGAAGCGGCGGTGGTACAAGCCGCCCCCTCGACGGAAAGCCCGCGCACTGGCGCGGAACGAGCTTTCCTGAAGTGGGCTGAACAGCGAAATACGGCGGTCAACGAAGTCG